>NZ_RZTO01000040.1:0-15777 GCF_003997225.1 Mesorhizobium sp. M2C.T.Ca.TU.002.02.1.1 | reverse complement strand
GACCTGAAGGGCATTTGATCTCAGGCGGCATATTCCAAAAGAATAATGAAAGTCTATCTCCTACCTTTGGCAGGCGCCAGAAGTCCGCTGTCACCACCGGCGGCGCTAGCGAAATAAATCGAACGAAGGAAAAATCTTCCTTCGCTCGTGAAACTAAGTTTTTTCGTCCTCGTATCTCCTCGCGTTCCCAAGGATGGGAAGAAACAACCCCAGGAGACTGACACCATGCGTAAGCTCGCCACCCTTTTGCTCGCCTCCACGCTCGGCCTTTCCGCGCTCGGCGCCGTTGCCTATGCCGCCAATCCGATGGTCGGCGGCGCGCCGATGTATGCCAAGAAGAACATCATCGAGAACGCCGTCAATTCGAAAGACCACACCACGCTGGTCGCCGCCGTCAAGGCCGCCGGCCTGGTCGACACGCTGCAGGGCGCGGGCCCCTTCACCGTCTTCGCGCCGACAAACGAAGCCTTCGCGGCGCTGCCCGCCGGCACGGTCGACACGCTGCTCAAGCCCGAGAACAAGGACAAGCTGACCAAGGTGCTCACCTGCCATGTCATCGCCGCCAAGGCGCTGGCCGCCGACGTCGCCAAGATGGCCAAGGCCGATGGCGGCGCGCACCAGGTCAAGACGGTCGGCGGCTGCGAGCTGACGCTGAAGGCCGAGAAGGGCAAGGTCACGGTGACCGACGAGAACGGCAATGTCGCCCACGTCACCATCGCCGATGTCCGCCAGTCGAACGGCGTCATCCACGTCATCGACAAGGTTCTCTTGCCGAAGATGTAACAAAGCGGACCTGGCCGGCGAAGACATGGCTGAGCGCCGGCCGCGACATCCAAGATCCGCGCCGCCGGCAAGGGTGTGCTCCGCACCGTCCCGCAAGGACGGCGCGGAGCAGCATCCGAGCAAGAACGGACAGAGCGTCACCGGCTTTTGATTTCCGGGCGGCGCTCTATCTTGGCAAAATGCGTCAGGAGGAACGGCCATGAACCGTCGCGATTTTCTCTGGAGCGGGGCAGCCGCCACCGCTCTCATCGTCGGATCCGCAGCGATGCTGCGCGCCGGCGGGCCGAAGCCGGCCTTGGCCGCCGAGACCTTCGAGGTCACCAAGACCGATGCCGAGTGGCATGCCATCCTGTCGGACGAGGCCTTCGACGTGCTGCGCAAGCAGGGCACGGAATATCCAGGCACCAGCCCGCTGCTCAACGAGCATCGCAAGGGCATCTTCGCCTGCGCCGGCTGCGACCTGCCGGTCTATTCGTCGGAGACCAAGTTCGATTCCGGCACCGGCTGGCCGAGCTTCTATCAGGAGATCGCCAACTCCATCGGCAAGACCGTGGACAATTCGCTCGGCATGACCCGCACCGAGGTGCATTGCCGGCGCTGCGGCGGCCATCTCGGCCATGTCTTCGACGACGGCCCGCCGCCCACCGGCCTGCGTCATTGCATCAACGGCGTGGCGTTGAGCTTCAAGCCGGCGTCTGCTTGAGGGCGAAATCAGCGCAAACGCCGGGGATTGGCTGAAGCCGCCCCAACCTCGTCATTCTATGGCGGAGCAAGGAGCGAAGCGACGCGGCGCAGACCACAGAATCCATGCCGTGACTTGGAAGCGCCGCCACGGTGCAGAATTCTGCTCCGCAATGCCTTCGATCAAGGTAACGGCATGGATTCCAGGGTCTTCGCGACGGAGCTTCGCTCCTGCTCCGCCCTGGAATGACGACCGCGAGGGGCATTCCGGCCAACCTCCAAGGGATGTCGCTTGCCAACGCAAACAGAGCCGACCGGTCAAAATCCCTGCAGTGCCACTATCGGTTTTCCGCTCGGAATTGCGTCAAACAAGGAGGCACTTGCAACCGCTCCAAAAAGAATGACCCCGGAAATCGTCGCCGATTTCCGGGGTCACGCGTTGAGGAGGCCAGGCGGGGGTTCCGGCTCCTCAATGGCCTCCGCCGCCACCGCCGCCCTGCTGCGCCGGCTTGTTGATGAACAGCACGAAGAATCCGAGCGAGGCGAACAGCACCGTCAGCATCATGAACACGTCCATGAAGGACAAAAGCGCCGCCTGTTGGTGAGCCATGCCGGACAGCTTCGAGATCGCGGCGCTCGTGGCGTCGAGGCCGGCGGTCTGCTCGAAGGTCAGTGTCATGTTCTGCAGCTTGGTCTGCGCGGCCTGGCTGCCCCACTGCACATGCTCGGAAAGCCGCGCATAGTGGAAGGCGTTGCGGTCGATCAGCACCGTGTTGATCAGCGCGAGGCCCACGGCGCCGCCGAGATTGCGGGTCAGGTTGAACAGGCCCGACGCGTTCTTCAGCCGTTCCGGCGGCAAGGTGCCGAGCGCAATGTTGTTGATCGGCACCATGCACAGCATCATCGAGCAGCCGCGCAGGATCTGCGGGATCAAGAGCTCATAGAAATCCCAGTCGGCGGTGAGATGCGTCATCCACCAGGTGCCGGTGGCGAAGCCGACGAAGCCGATCATCATCATCAGCCGGAGGTCGATCTTGTTCGACAGGATGCCGGCGACGGGCGCGGTGAAGAACATCGCCAGGCCGCTGACGAACAGCGCCTCGCCGATCATCATCGAATCGTAGCCGCGGATGCGCCCGAGGAACACCGGATAGAGATAGGTGAGCCCGTAAAGGCCGATGCCGACGACGAAGGAGAACAGCGAGCCGAAGGCGAAGTTCACGTTGCTGAAGGCCCTCAGGTCGACGATCGGCTCCTCGGCGGTGAAGACACGCCAGAAGAAGATGACGGCGCCGACGGTCATGATGATCGCACAGGCAAACACCGCCGGCTCCTGCAGCCAGTCGTGGTTCGGACCTTCCTCCAGCACATATTCCATGCAGCCGAGGAACGCGGCCATGCCGATCAGGCCCCACCAGTCGAACTTGGAGAACAGTTTCAGGTTGGGCTTGTCGAAATCGATCAGCGCCCAGGCCGCCGTCGCCACCAGGATGCCGGGCACGACATTGATCAGGAACAGCCAGTGCCAGGACATGGCGTGGCTGATATAGCCGCCCACCGTCGGGCCGATCGTCGGCGCCAGCGTCGCCACCAGGCCGATCATCGGCGAGACGACGGCGCGCCTGGAGGGCGGGAAGATGGTGAAGGCGGCCGCGAAGACGCTGGGGATCATGCCGCCGCCGATGAAGCCCTGGATGGCGCGGTAGACGATCATCTGGTCGATATTGGTGGCGGTGGCGGCGAGCGCGCTGGCGGCGGTGAAGCCAGCGGCCGCGGTGGTGAACAGCACGCGCGTCGACAGCATGCGGCTGAGGAAGCCCGACAGCGGGATCATCACCACCTCGGCGATCAGATAGGCGGTCTGCACCCACGGGATCTCGTCGGAGCTGGCGCTCAGGCCAGCCTGGATTTCCGACAGCGAGGCCGAGACGATCTGGATGTCGAGGATCGCCATGAACATGCCGAACACCATCGCCAGGAAGGCGACGACGCGGCGCACCGGCATATGGTCCGCGGGCAGGGCCGGCGCGGCGGCTGCCGGACGTCCGGGCATTGCCCCTGCTGTAATGGTTGCGGTTGCCATCTCATGGCCTCCCTAAGCAATTCTCGAGAACAGATGCGTGGCTGTCCCGAATTGCGGCGAAACAGATAGTCGGAGCGGGTCTGCCGCTCGGAAGCAGGCTGGGCGGTCCGGCGCTCGATTGGCCACCGAACCGCCCCCCGATCAGTTGGTCGTCGAGGCCGGCGCGGTGCGGCTGTCGACCGCGACGACGACGCTCAAGCCGGCGCGCAGCTTGCCGGTCTTCAGCACATCGGCCGGCACGTCGATGCGCACGGGCACGCGCTGCACCACCTTGGTGAAGTTGCCGGTGGCGTTTTCCGGCGGCAGCAGCGAGAACACCGCGCCCGAAGCCGGCGCCAGCGAGGAGACCGTGCCTTCGAAGCTCTGGCCGTCGATCGCGTCGACGGTGATGCGGACCTTCTCGCCGGGCACCATCCGGCCAAGCTGCGTCTCCTTGAAGTTGCCGACGATGTAGAGCTTGTCCATCGGCACGACGACGGCGAGCTTCTGGCCGGGGCTGACGAGGTCGCCCTGCTCGACCGAGCGATTGCCGACGACGCCGTCATAAGGCGCCTTCAGCACGGTGAAGGACAGGTCGCGCTGTGCCTTGTCGCGGGTGAGCTGCAGCGAGGCGAGCGTCGAGGCCGATTCCGCGCGCTGTGCTTCTAGGACGCCGATATTGGCCTGCGCCGCGGCGATCTGCGCATCGGCGCCGACAAGCGCCGCCTTGGCCTGGTCGAGCGCGGTCTGCGCGTCGTCGAGCTGCGCCTGCGTGCCGACATGGGTCTTGAGCAGCTGCGCGGCGCGCAGCTGGGCGCGCGCCGCATTGTCGGCGGCGGCCTGGTCCGCGACCTTGGAGGCCTGGGCCTGAGACAGCGAAGCCTGGGCCGCCTTGGTCTGCGCGTCGATGCGGTCGAGCGTCTTGCTCAATGTGGCGATCTGCGCCTCGGCCTGGGCGACGGCGATCTTGTAGTCGCCATTGTCGATGACGAACAGCGGATCGCCGGCCTTGACCCTTTGGTTCTCGCCCACCAGCACCTTGTCGATATAACCAGATATTTTCGGCGACACGAACGACATATCGGCCTGGACATAGGCGTCGTCGGTGGAGATCATGAACCGGCCGTCGGTCCAATAGTCATACCCATACCAGGAGCCGGCGCCGAGCAGGGCAAGGCCGATGATCGGCAAAAGGAACGAGCGGGCCGAGCGCTTCTTCTTGGCGGGCGCCTCGGCCGGAGCCGCGACGGGGGCGGCGGGCTGTACAGGAACTTCCGGCGCTTCGGTCGACGGCTGGACCTTGGCATTGGGAAACGTGCGGACTTCGGCGGTGGCGGGCGCGTTCGAGGACATCGGGGATCTCTCTGGAATGTCAGTCAGACTGAACCGTTCGGTTCGAATTGGTGATTGACATAGCGCGGAAAGAGGACCATATCAAGAGGAAATCGAACCGAGTGGTTCGAAATATTTTTCAAGGAATGACTTCCATGGTCGAAACGACAGCCGATAGCGATCTGCTCGACTTGCGCAAGGGTCGTCCGGCGGCCGGACAGGACCCGGTCAAGCGTGCCCAGATCATCGAAGGCGCCCGCCGCGTCTTCATAGACAAGGGTTTTGAAGCCGCCTCGATGAACGACATCACGCGCGAGGCCGGCGTCTCCAAAGGCACGATCTACGTCTATTTCGAAAACAAGGAAGAGCTGTTCGAGGCTCTCATCGAGGAAGAGCGCGGCACCATCTTCAAGAACCTGTATGAGGTGCTCGACCACTTCGAGGATCTCCGCAAGACGCTGGTCAAGTTCGGCATGGGGCTCTCCGCCAAGATCACCTCGGCCAAGGTCATCCAGGCCCAGCGCACCGTGGTCGGCGCCGCCGACCGGATTCCCGAGCTTGGCGCGCGCTTCTACGAGCGCGGTCCGAAGCGCGGCCACGACAAGGTCATGGCCTTCCTCAACCAAGCCGTCGAGCGCGGCCTGCTAGAGATCGACGATGTCGACCTTGCCGCCTATCAGTTCACCGAACTCTGCCTCGCCGGCCTGTTTCGCCAGTGCATCTTTTCCTACCGCACCAAGGCGCCGACCCAGGCCGAGATCGAGCGTGTGGTGACATCGGGTGTCGACGTCTTCCTGAAAGCCTATGGCACCGCGAAATTCCTCGCCGAGGAGCGGGCGCACGCCGAAACCGCTTGACCGGCGCTGCACTGCCGCGCGGTTGCGAGGCGGCCTGAAGCATGGCGAGCGCCATGACTCGCCTTTGCGCGGGTCGGATACCTTCTCCCCAAATCTGACCGTTGATTGGCATTCCGGACAGGTCGTTTGGAAGGACCTGTTAACCATCGCTTCCTATGTCTCGGGTACCTGCAATCGCGAGTCTCGAGTATGACATCCATGCGTCTTCCCCGTGCCAATCTTTCCGGTGCCTCCGCCTATGGAAATGACGACCAATCCCGTCATCCCGAGGACGCCGGGCACCGTGGCGCGGCCCCGCAGCAGCAGGCGCAAGCGGGGCAGGTCGTCACTTTGCGTGTAGCGCCGGAGAGCGAATCGAACGCCGCTCGCGCGGCATCTTTCGATTCGGCCCGCGAGGAAGAATTCAGCCGCCCGGCCTGGCAGGATTATTTCTTCCTCGCGCCCAACGTGCGGTTCACCCGAACGCCGGACACCGACCTCGCCCGGCGAACCGCCCCGCAGGAAGACGCCGCGCCAGGCAAGGCGCCTGCGGTTCAGCCTGTCCGGCCCGCGCCTCCGGCTCCGGCGCCTGCCAATCCGGTTCGGGCTATTCCCGCTGCGTCCGCGGCTCGCGTCGTGGCGCCGGCACAGGTCAAACCGGTCCGCGCACCTTCCACGGTGGCCCCAGCCGCCGTCCCGGTTCCTCTGGCCGCGCCGACTCAGGTTGCCGCCGCTCCAACGCCAAAACCGCGCCCGAGCGGACTGCGCTGGTCCTATCTTTCCGATCATGCCTTCTTCGAATTCGGCATGCCTTTCCTCGCCGAGCGCCTGGCGCGGGCGCGTTTGAGCGAAGCCGGTCAGGCGGCCGCCGTTCCGGCGCAACCATCGGTCAAGCCGATGCCGGCGCAGCGTCCAGCGGCCCAGCCAAGTCAGACCCATGTCCCCTTCATGAGCGAGGCGACGTCGTTTTACCGGGTCATCGAATGGCGCTCCTCTAGCGCAACGAACGCCGACCCTGCCCCGACGCCGGCCCCCGCGACCGCTCAACCGACGCCTGTCGAGCCCGTGCCGGTTTCAGCGTCTCCGAGCGCAAGATCGCCGAGGCAGGCGCCTTCGCTGCCCATGGCCGGCGAGGTCGCGCCGCTGTCCGCGATGGCCGGCTACGAGCTTCCCTCCGAAGACCTTCTGCAGCTGCCGCCGGAGGGCCAGGGCTTCTACATGTCGCAGGAGCGCATGGAGCAGAATGCCGATCTGCTCGAAAGCGTGCTGGAGGATTTCGGCGTCAAGGGCGAGATCATCCATGTCCGCCCGGGTCCGGTCGTCACGCTCTACGAGTTCGAGCCGGCGCCGGGCGTGAAATCCAGCCGCGTCATCGGTCTGGCCGACGACATCGCCCGCTCGATGTCGGCCATCTCGGCGCGTGTCGCGGTGGTGCCGGGTCGCAATGTCATCGGCATCGAATTGCCCAACGAGACGCGCGAGACGGTCTACTTCCGCGAGCTGATCGGATCGGCCGGCTTCCGCAACACGTCCTGCAAGCTGGCGCTCGGCCTCGGCAAGACGATCGGCGGCGAACCGGTCATCGCCGAGCTCGCCAAGATGCCGCATCTGCTGGTGGCGGGCACCACCGGTTCCGGCAAGTCGGTCGCCATCAACACCATGATCCTGTCGCTGCTCTACCGGATGAAGCCGGAGGAATGCCGCCTCATCATGGTCGACCCCAAGATGCTGGAGCTCTCCGTCTATGACGGCATCCCGCATCTTCTGACGCCGGTCGTCACCGATCCCAAGAAGGCGGTCACAGCGCTCAAATGGGCGGTGCGCGAGATGGAGGACCGCTACCGCAAGATGGCGCGCCTCGGCGTGCGCAACATCGACGGCTACAACCAGCGCGCTGGCAGCGCCCGTGACAAGGGCGAGGTCGTGACCATGCAGGTGCAGGTCGGCTTCGAGAAGGGCACCGGCGAGCCGCTGTTCGAGGAGCGCTCGATCGACCTCGCGCCCATGCCCTACATCGTCATCATCGTCGACGAGATGGCCGACCTGATGATGGTGGCCGGCAAGGAGATCGAAGGCGCCATCCAGCGCCTGGCGCAGATGGCGCGCGCCGCCGGCATCCATCTGATCATGGCCACGCAGCGCCCGTCGGTCGACGTCATCACCGGCACCATCAAGGCCAATTTCCCGACCCGCATCTCCTTCCAGGTGACGTCCAAGATCGACAGCCGCACCATCCTCGGCGAGCAGGGCGCGGAACAGCTGCTCGGCCAGGGCGACATGCTGCACATGGCCGGCGGCGGGCGCATTTCGCGCGTGCACGGCCCCTTCGTTTCCGACCTCGAGGTCGAGCATGTGGTGGCGCATCTGAAGGCGCAGGGGCGCCCCGAATATCTCGACACCGTCACCGCCGACGAGGAAGAGGCCGAGGAAGCGGCCGACACCGGTCCGGTCTTCGACAAGAGCGCGATCGCCGAGGAGGACGGCGACGCCCTCTACGAGGAAGCCGTCAAGGTGGTCAAGCGCGACAAGAAATGCTCGACCTCCTACATCCAGCGCCGCCTCGGCGTCGGCTACAACCGCGCCGCTTCATTGGTCGAGCGCATGGAGAAGGAAGGTCTGGTCGGCGCGCCCAACCATGTCGGCAAGCGCGAGATCCTCACCGGCCGGCGCGACCGCGAGCCGGAGCGGGACGAGATGGACTGAGCGGGCCGCGCCAGCCCCCTCATCCGGCCGCTTCGCGGCCACCTTCTCCCCGAGGGGAGAAGAGATTGGCGCCGGCGCCGACCGCCTCAGCCGCCGTTCGCCACCAGGGCGATGGCCGCGCGCAGCTCGTCCAGGCCCGCCGCTTTCTCCGAAGATGTGGCCAGCACCACCGGAAACGCCGCCGGCCGCTTCTTGATCCTGGCCAGCGTCTCCTCGATCAGCCTCGGCACGCCGGCGGCCTTGATCTTGTCGGTCTTGGTCAGCACCACCTGGTAGGACACCGCCGCCTTGTCGAGCAGCGTCAGCACCTCCTCGTCCTTGGCCTTGATGCCGTGGCGCGCGTCGATCAGCACATAGACGCGCTTCAGCGTCACGCGGCCCTGCAGATATTCGTAGATGAGCTTCGTCCACTCATCGACCTTGTCCTTCGGCGCGCTGGCGTAGCCGTAGCCCGGCATGTCGACCAGCGCCATCGGCGGCAGGTCGGCGCCTTCGCCGGAAAACCCGTCGGGCACGAAATAGTTGAGCTCCTGAGTGCGGCCCGGCGTGTTCGAGGTCCGCGCCAGGCCCTTATGCCCGACCAGCGCGTTGATCAGCGACGACTTGCCGACATTGGAACGGCCGGCGAAGGCGATCTCCGGCGGGCCTTCAGGCGGCAGGAACTTCATCGACGGCACGCCGCGGATGAAGACCCAGCCGCGGGTGAACAGCTCCGGGCTGATCGCCGTCTCGTTCGTGCTGTTGTTGGGCGCGTTCAAACCGCAGCCTCCAGTTTTGAAATGTCGGCGCCGCGAATGGCGTCGAGGTTGCGGCTGATCTTGTCGACCGGCCAGTCCCACCAGGCCGCCTTGAGCAGGCGGCGCACGGTAAAGTCGTCGAAGCGCATCTTGACCACCTTGGCAGCATTGCCCGCAACGATCGCATAAGGCGGCACGTCGTGCGTGACAACCGATTTCGCCGCGACGATGGCGCCATTGCCGATCCTGACGCCCGGCATGATCACCGCATCCATGCCGATCCACACGTCATTTTCGACGATGGTGTCGCCGCGGATCTCCTTCGACCAGGTCTCAGGATCAAAACCGTCCTCCCAGCCATGGCCGAAGATGTTGAACGGATAGGTCGAGAAGCCGGACATCGCGTGGTTGGCGCCGTTCATGATGAAGCGCGCGCCTTCGGCGATGGCGCAGAACTTGCCGATCACCAGCCGGTCACCGATGAAGTCGTAGTGATGCAGCACGCATTTTTCGGCGAATTTATCGGGACCCTCGGGGTCGTCATAATAGGTGAAGTCGCCGATCTCGATGTTGGGCGACGTCACCAGCCCTTTCAGGAAGCCGACGCGCGGATGCATCGCGATCGGATGCTTGATGTTGGGATTGGGCCCGGTCATCGCCGCCCCTCCATGGTTCACAGGCATGTTCGGGCGCAGCCGGCGGGGCCCGCGCGCGATCAAACTAACGTGATCCGGCCGCGGCACCAACCGCTCAGTGGTTGCCGCGGCAGATCACGATCGGGTTGGAAAGGGCGCTGTCGAAGCCGCTGCCCTGATAGACCTGGACATTCGCCGCCCCGGGCGGCAGCGAGAAGCTGCCTTCGACGATTTTCTGCTCGCCCGCCGTCGTGTGCAGGGCCCAGCTGAAGGTGCAGAATTGCGGCGGCGCCTTGGGTTGCACGTGGCTGCAATTGAGCTGCGCGCCCCCAAGCATTGCCGCTCCGCCGCAGCTCACCGCGTCCTTCGCGGTGGCTGGAAAAGCGTATCCCACGAGCAGCGCCAGCATGGCGATCTTGAGCCGATTCATCGTCTGGTCCTTGCCCTGACCCCAAGCCGGTCGGGCCGGGTTCTGGCCTATGCGATATTTTTACCAAGCGCCTTAGTCGGTCTTGCGCTCCACGTCCAGCAGGATTATGTGCATGATGATAATAAGCATGCTCACGAAAGTTTGTCCGCCCGTTCCGAAGTCCTCCCATGTCCACCTCGCCCAATATCAGCTTTGTGCTGCACGATGTCGCGCGCCTGCTCAGGAAACGTTTCGAGCAGCGCTCGCGCGCCTTTGGACTGACCCGCGCGCAATGGCAGGTGCTGTCCTATCTCTCGCGGCAGGAAGGCATCCATCAGAACAAGCTGGCCGACCTCATCGAGATCATGCCGATCACGCTCGCAAGGTTGCTCGACAAGATGGAGGCGGGCGGCTTCATCGAGCGCCGGCCCGATCCGGCCGACCGCCGGGCGTGGCTTATCTATCTGACCCCGAAGGCGCATCCGCTCATCGAAGTGATGCGCAGCAATGGCCAAAAGACGCGTGGCGAGGCCTTTGCCGGCCTGTCCGCGGACGCGCAGCAGCAGCTGCTGCAAACCCTTTGCCTGATTAAATCCAATCTGCTCGAGGCCTGCGCCCAGCCGGCCGTCGACCGGGAGAAAGTCCATGTCTGAAGGAACCTCACCCAGAAAGCCCGCCGACGGGGAAAGCGAAAGAGCAAGCGACCAGGTCATTCGCCTGGACAGCCAGCGCGAGCAAAGGCGCGGCAACCCGCCTGTCGTCGAGGACGATGAGCTGGAAGCGCTCGTGGCGCCGGAGCCGGCGACGCTCGAGGCGCCATCGGCCCAGCCGAGACCGGCTTCCGTCACGGTGGCTCCGCCCGCTCCCGTCAAGCCGCGCCGCAGCCTGACGCGGCCGGTCCTGTTTGCGCTGCTGCCTGTCGCGCTGGTGGCCGGCGGCTACTACTACGTCGTCGGCGGTCAGATCATGACCACCGACAACGCCTACATCCAGGCACAGTCGCTCGGCGTTTCCACCGATGTCTCCGGCACCGTGCAGGAGATCGACGTGCACGACAACCAGGCGGTGAAGAAGGGCGATGTGCTCTTCCGCCTGCGGCCGGCCTCCTTCGAGACCGCGCTCGCCGGCGCCAAGGCGCAGCTCGGCACGGTGCGCAACCAGGTGCTGACGCTGCAGGCGAGCTACCAGCAGTCGCTGGCATCGATCGACCAGGCGCAGGCGGACATCCCCTATTACGAGTCCGCCTTCCAGCGTCAGCAGGACCTGCTCAAGACCTCGACCGCTTCCAAGGCGACCTTCGACAGCGCCCAGCACGACCTCATAGCGGCCCGCCAGAAGGTAACGGTCGCCAAGGCGCAGGCGCAGGCGATGCTTGCCCAGCTCGGCGGCGACGCCAGCCAGCCGGTCGAGCAGAATCCCTTCTACCTGCAGGCCCAGTCGGCGGTGGACGACGCCCAGCGCAACCTCGCCGACTCCGTCGTCAAGGCGCCGTTCGACGGCATCGTCACCAATGTCGACGCGCTGCAGGTCGGCAAGTACCTGCCGGCCTCGCAGCCGGCCTTCAGCCTGGTGTCGTCGACCGACATCTGGATCGCGGCCGAGCCCAAGGAAACCGAGCTCACCTATGTGCGTCCCGGCCAGAAGGCGACGATCAGCATCGACGGCTATCCGGGCGAGGTCTGGCACGGCACCGTCGGCTCGATCAGCCCGGCTTCGTCATCCAGCTTCTCGCTGCTGCCGGCGCAGAACACCAGCGGCAACTGGGTCAAGGTCGTGCAGCGCATCCCGATGCGCGTGACGATCGACGATCCGGACGGCAAGCCGCCGCTGCGCGGCGGCATGAGCGCGGTCGTCAGCATCGACACCGGCCATGCCCGCGGCCTGCCCGATTTCGTCACCGACCTCCTCAAGCGTTTCGGACAAAAGTCATGACAGCGGCTTCCGCGACAGGCGCGCCCGTGGTCGCCAATCGCGGCGCCATCACCGCTTGCGTGATCCTGGCGGTCATCATGCAGGCGCTGGACACCACCATCGCCAATGTGGCGCTGCCTTATATCCAGGGCAGCGTCTCGGCGAGCGCCGACCAGATCAACTGGGTGCTCACCTCCTACATCGTCGCCGCCGCGGTGATGACGCCGCCGTCCGGCTATCTCGCCAACCGCTTCGGCCGCAAGCGCATCCTGCTGGTCGCCATCACCGGCTTCGTCGTGGCCTCCGTGCTGTGCGGCTTCGCCCAATCGCTGCCGCAGATCGTCGGCTTCCGCCTGCTGCAGGGCCTGTTCGGCGCGGCGCTGGTGCCGCTGTCGCAGTCGATCCTGCTCGACATCTACAGCGTCGAGGAGCGCGGCTCGGCCATGGCGCTGTTCGGCGTCTCGGTCATGGTCGGCCCGGTGCTCGGCCCGGTCATCGGCGGCTGGCTGACCGAGAACGTCTCCTGGCGCTGGGTCTTCTACATCAACGTGCCGATCGGCGCGCTGGCCTTCATCGGCGTTTCGATGTTCGTCCAGGAAACCAAGCTCGACCTCAAGGCCAGGCTCGACTGGCTGGGCTTCGGCATGCTGTCGATCGCCATTGCCTCGCTGCAGATGTTCCTCGACCGCGGCGAGCAGCTCAACTGGTTCTCCTCGGCCGAGATCATCGTCGAGGCGCTGGTATGCGCATCGGCCTTCTACATCTTCATCGTCCACACCTTCACCGCGCGTGACACATTCGTGAACCCGCGGCTGTTTCTCGACCGCAACTTCTCCGTCGGCATGATCTTCATCTTCATCATCGGCATCACCTATCTCGCCTCGCTGGCGCTGATGACGCCTTACCTGCAGACGCTGATGGGCTATCCGGTGGTGACGGCCGGCATCGTCATGGGGCCGCGCGGCCTCGGCACCATGGCCTGCATGTTCATCGTCGGCCGCCTGGTCGGCAAGGTCGACACGCGCTGGCTGCTGTTCATCGGCCTCGCCATCACCGCCTGGGCGATGTACGACATGACCGGTTGGACGCCGGACGTCTCGCAATGGACGATCATCAGCACCGGCTTCATCCAGGGCGCCGGCCTGGGCTTCCTGTTCGTGCCGCTCACCACCATCACCTTCGCCACGCTGGCGCCGGAGCGGCGCGCCGAAGGCACCGGCCTCTACAATCTGTCGCGCAACATCGGCTCCAGCGTCGGCATTTCGGTGGTCACGGCGCTTTTGACGCAGAACCAGCAGATCAACCACGAGAACATCGCCACCTATGTGACGCCGTACAATCCGGCCTTCAGCGACCCGGCGATCTCGCAGGCGCTGAGCCCTTACACCGCCGCCGGCCGCGCCGCCCTCGACGGCCTGGTCACGCTGCAGGCGACGATCATCTCCTATATCGACGACTTCAAGCTGATGATGATCCTGTCCCTCGCCGCCATCCCGCTGGTGCTTCTGCTGCGCAAGCCCGGCACGCCTGCCAAGATCGATCACAGTGCGGTCATGGAATAAAAGGACCGGGATCCCGCCGCCTGCGGGACCCCGGCCTGCCGGACGACCTCCCAAACACCGGCGTCGCTGCGCCGGAAGCCGTCGCGGCCTTTTTGGGGAGGACGAGAATCATACGAAGCGGCCGCGCGCGGAGTTTCAGGAGCTCCTAATAATTTGCCGAAAATTATTCCCGCCCCGGCGAGCGGGCAATCACGTATGGGCTTAGCGGCGAAGGCCAACGCAACGTCATCATCCCCGGGCTTGACCCGAGGATCCATTCCGTGACCTTTGCCGCGGAGTGTGACGGTGCAGAATTCTGCAACCGTTGCAACGCCTTGGCGTAACGGCATGGATTCCAGGGTCTGCGCGCGTCGCTTCGCTCCTTGCTCCGCCCTGGAATGACGACCGGGAAGATCGACACGGCCAATCCCGAAGGCTGGCGCTGTTCCGTCGGTATCTCCAACAAAAAACCCCGGCCAATGAAGGTCGGGGGTTTTGATTTGTAGCTCGGGGTCCGGCTATTCCGCCGGCGATGGTTTCTTGCGGAACATCGCCGCCAGATTGTCCCACAACTCGATCTTGGCGCCCTGGCGCTTCATGATCACGCCCTGCTGCAGGATCGACAGCGTGTTGTTCCAGGCCCAGTAGATGACGAGGCCGGCCGGGAAGGAGCCCATCATGAAGGTGAAGATCACCGGCATCCAGGTGAAGATCGCCGCCTGCGTCGGATCCGGCGGAGCCGGGTTCATGCGCATCTGCAGGAACATGGTGATGCCCATCACCACCGCCCAGGCGCCCATATGCGGCAGGAAGGCGGGCGCCGCGAAAGGCAGCAGGCCGAACAGGTTGAAAATCGACGTCGGATCCGGCGCCGCAAGATCGTGGATCCAGCCGAAGAACGGCGCGTGCCGCATCTCGATGGTGATGTAGAGCACCTTGTAGAGCGAGAAGAAGACCGGGATCTGCAGCGCCACCGGCCAGCAGCCGGCGAGCGGATTGATCCTCTCCGTCTTGTAGAGCTCCATCATCGCCTGCTGCTGCTTCATCTTGTCATCCGCGTATTTCTCGCGGATCTCGACCATCTTCGGCTGCACCTTCTTCATGTTCGCCATCGAGGCGTAGGACTTGTTGGCGAGCGGGAAGAAGATCGCCTTGACGATGACGGTGGTGGCGAGGATCGCCAGGCCGAAATTGCCGAAGAATTTGTAGAGCGTGTCGATCAGCCAGAACATCGGCTTCGTGATGAAATAGAACCAGCCCCAGTCGATCAACAAGTTGAATTGGCGAATGTGACGGTCGGCCTCATAAGCGTTGATCTTGGCGACTTCCTTGGCGCCGGCGAAAATCTCTGTCTCGACAGTCGCGGACTGGCCGGCATCGACATTGATTGCGTCAGTCAGGAAGTCGGACTGATAGCGGTGACGTCCGTCCTCGAAATAGGCATAGCGCGGCTGGAAGGGCTGCTTCTCGGTCGGCACCAGTGTCACGGCCCAGTATTTGTCGGTGATGCCGAGCCAGCCGTCGGTCGACTTGCCGGGCTTGACTTCCTTGTCCTTTTCGATCGCCGAATATTTGTACTCCGACAGCCCCTCGCTGCCGGTGACGCCGATCAGGCCTTCATGCAGCACATAGGTGCTGGCGACCGCCGGCTTGTCGTAGCGCGTGACCCGGCCATAGTTGAACAGGCTGACGGCGGCGCTGCCTGAGTTCTGCACCGTGTCGGAAACGGTGAACATGTAGTCGTTGTCGACCGAGATGGTGCGCTTGAAGGTCAGGCCCTTGTCGTTGGTATAGGTCAGCGTCACCGGCGTCGACGGGGTCAGCGTCGGATTGCCCTCGACGCTCCACACCGTGTCCGAGCTTGGCACTGCGCCCGTCTTGTCGGTGCCGACAAAACCGATCTCGGCGAAATAGCCGGTAGGCAGCGCCTGCGGGTTGAGCAGCTCGATCTCGGGCGAATTCTTGTCGACCGTCTCGGTGTAGTGCTTGAGCTTCAGGTCGTCGAGGCGCGCCCCGGTCAGGTTGATCGAACCCTCGAGGCTGGGGGTGTCGATCTTGACGCGCTTGGTCGCGGCGATGGCCTGGTCACGACCTGCAGCCGTCACCGTGTCGCCGCCGGGCGCGCTGGGGATCGCGCCGGCCGTGGG
>NZ_RZTO01000409.1:0-5512 GCF_003997225.1 Mesorhizobium sp. M2C.T.Ca.TU.002.02.1.1 | reverse complement strand
GATGAACGGAAAGGTTCCATCAACCATGGCGAGCATCGGCCTGGCTCTTGTTTTCGCTCGCGCTTGCGGGCAAAGGTCACGGCCATGTCGCTGCGCCTCGCCACCTTCAATGTCGAGAACCTGATGAGCAGGTTCGATTTCTCGGGCTATCGCAACCAGCTCAACGAAGACCGCACGCTGGCGCTGTTCGACATCCAGAGCGAGGCCGAATACCGCATCCTCGAACAGGCTCGCACGATCGCCCAATCCGACGACACCCGCCAATTGACGGCGCTCGCCATCGCGGCCACCCGGGCCGACGTCATCTGCATGCAGGAGGTCGACAACATCGAGGCGCTGAAAGCCTTCGAGTATGGCTATCTGTTCAAGATGGTCGGGCAGGGCTATCGGCAGAAATACACCACCGCCGGCAACGACACGCGCGGCATCGATGTCGCCGTGATGATGCGCAACGAGACCGCGCAAGGGCAGCCGATCGAATTCGTGCGCATGACCAGCCACGCCTATGTCACCTTCGAGGAGTTCGGGCTGTTCACGCCGGAACTCGCCGCGCTCGGCTATCTCGCCACCGAGCGTATCTTTCGCCGCGACTGCCTGGAGATCGACCTGAGGATCGGCGGCGCGCCGCTGACGCTTTATCTCGTGCATTTCAAATCGATGGGCCCGCCGCGCAACGGGCTGGACGGCCGCGAGGCGTCGATGCCGCTGCGCATCGCCGAGGCGCAGGCGGTGCGCCGCATCATCGAGGAGCGTTTCGGCAAGGATCACGCCGCGAACAAGCGCTGGGCGATCTGCGGCGACCTCAACGACTACCGGCAGCGCGTGAAGATCGATGGCGACGCCATCGACGGCTACCGTTTCGAGGTCGTCGACGAAGCCCGGTCCTCGGTCGATGTGCTCACCGCCGGCGGCTTTTGCGAGAATGTCGTCGAGCGGCGGCCGGAGATGGATCGCTGGAGCTTCTACCACACGCGCGGCCCGGAGGAACGGCATCTTTGCCAGCTCGATTATATCCTGCTGTCCAAGGCGCTGGCCGCGAGGAACGCCACGGCCGTTCCCGACATCATCCGCAACGGCCAGCCCTGGCGCACCATCTTCCCGCCCGGACAGGAGGTCGAACGGTTCCCGCGCGCCGGCTGGGACAGGCCAAAGGCCTCCGATCACTGCCCGGTGGCGATCGCACTGGACATGGCGTGACCCTTTTGAGCTTCGATCTGCCCCGCAACGTCATCCTGCCGGTCGACGCGATCGACGTCCGCCTGGATCCCGGCCCGCATCCGTTCGCGGTCAGCAATGCAGAGGCGATCGCCGAGAACTGGCGGCAGGAGATTGCCGCCAATCCGGCATTGTTCGACGGCACCGTGGTGCTGCTTTCCGAGCTTGTCTACCGGGATGGCCGCCTCGTTGGCCGCTGCCACGCGGTCAACTATTCGACCTTCATGCTGTGGCATAAGCGGCGCGAGAATTCCGGTGCCGAGCATGCCTATGCGCATGCCGTGCTGGTTGCCGGCGACAATGCGCTGGTGGCGATCCGCATGGGCCGTCACACGGTCAATGCCGGCCGCGTCTATTTCGCCGCCGGCTCGTTCGAGCCGATCGACTTCCGCGACGGCATGGTGGATGTCGACTTCAACATGATCCGCGAGGTCGGGGAGGAGACAGGGCTCGATCTTTCAGCGGCCGAACGCGGACAGCGCTATCACGCGCTGTCGACGGCGAGCGGCACGGTGATCTTCCGCCGGTACCGTGTGGCCGAAACGGCCGACGAGCTGGCGCGGCGCATCAGTGCCTTCGTCGCGGCCGAGGCCGAGCCGGAGATCGAGGGGCCGGTCATCATCCGTAGTGACGGCGATCTGCCCGACGGCTTGATGCCCCACATGAAGCCGCTGATCGAGTGGCATTTCGGCGGTGACCGTTAGCACCGCTGCTCGGACTATTCGTGCCGCAGCGCGTCGATCGGGTCGAGGCGAGCGCCGCGCAGCGCCGGGAAGAAGCCGAACACCATGCCGATCAGCGCTGAGAAACCGACGGCGAGCAGGATGACGGCAGGGCTTGGCGCGAAAGGTATTGTCAGCGCCATCGAGGTCAGACCGGCGAGCGAAAGCCCGATCAGGATGCCGATGATGCCGCCAAGCAGAGATAGCACTGTCGCCTCGACCAGGAACTGGATGAGGATGTGCTTTTCGTGAGCGCCGATCGCCAGCCTGATGCCGATCTCGCGCGTCCGTTCGGTGACCGAGACCAGCATGATGTTCATGATGCCGATGCCGCCGACCAGGAGGCTGACGCCGGCGACTGCGCCCAGCATGCCGGTCATGGTGGTCGTGGCGCTGGTCATGGCATCGGCGATCTGGGTCATGTCGCGGATGGCGAAATCAGGATCGCGATCGGGTGTGATACGGCGCGTGTCGCGCAAAATGTCCTCGACGCGCGGCTGCAGCTCGCTGGTCGGCGTGCGGTCGTCGGCGGCGATGTAGATGTTGTCGATGTCGCGATTGCCGGCGATGCGCCGCTGGTAGGCATGCAGCGGCATCAGCACGACATTGTCCTGGTCCTGGCCGAAGCCGGTATAGCCCTTGGGCTCGAGCAGGCCGATGATCTTGCAGGAGGTGCGGTTGACGCGGATGATCTCGCCCTCCGGGTCGCCGGCGCCGAAGAACTGTTGGCGCACCGTTTCCCCGACCAGGCAGACACCCGTGCCGGCGCGCGTCTCGGAATCGCTGAACGGCCGCCCGGAAACCAGTTTCCAGTCGCGGGCGTCGAGATAGGCGCTGTCCGTGCCGGTCACCCCCGATGTCAGGCTTTCGGTGCCGAAGATGACGCGGACCTGTTTTTGCGAAGCAGGCGAAATCGCGCGCGCGCCGCTCAGATGCGAAACGAGCGCGGTGACATCCTTTTCGGCCAGCGGCCGCACTGCCTGATCGAGACCGCCCGGTCCGCCTGGCCCCGCAGGCCGGCCGGCGCGAACGACGAGCAGGTTGCTGCCGAGCTTCGAGATATCCGCCTTGACCTTCTCCGTCGTGCCCGAGCCGATGGTTAGCATGGCGATGACGGCCGCGACGCCGATGACGATGCCAAGCAGCGTCAGGAACGAGCGCAGCACATTGCGGCGAATCGAGCGCAGCGAAAGGCGGACGGTCTCCCAGATCATGCCGCTTCCTCCGCTTTCAAGGTATCGGAGGCGACATGGCCGTCGAGGAAGCGGATGGTGCGGCCGGCATAGTCCGCGACATCGGCCTCATGCGTGACCATGACGATGGAGAGCCCGAGCTCGGCGTTGAGCCTGGTCAGCAGCTCCATGATCTCATGCGTGCGCGCGGTGTCGAGATTGCCGGTCGGCTCGTCGGCGACGAGCAGCGTCGGCCTTGTGACGATGGCGCGGGCGATCGCCACGCGCTGCTGCTGGCCGCCTGACAGCTCAGCCGGCGTGTGATGCTCGCGCCCGACAAGCCCGACCTCGGCCAGCGCCTGCATGGCGAGATCGCGGCGCTCGCGCGCTCCAACGCCGCGATAGATCAACGGCAGCTCGACATTTTCCGCCGCGGTGGTGCGCGGCAACAGATTGTAGCCCTGGAAAACGAAGCCGACATAAAGGTTGCGCAAAAGCGCGCGGCGGTTGCGGTCGAGCCGGCCCGCATCGACACCCATGAAGGAGTAGGTTCCGGCCGTCGGCGTGTCGAGGCAGCCGATGATGTTCATCGCCGTCGATTTGCCCGAGCCGGAGGGGCCCATGATGGCGACGAATTCACCTCTGCGGATCGCGAGATCGACGCCGGCCAGCGCGTGCACGCAGGCCTCGCCCTCGCCATAGCTTTTCCAGACCTTGTCGAAGGTGATGAGCAGGGGAGCCGACATGGCGTCAGCTCCGCTGCTGCGCGCCGGTGATGACTTGCGCGCCCTCGTCGAGGCCGGAGGTGATCTCGGTTAGCTCGCCGTCGGTCGAGCCTATCTTGACGTTGACCGGATGCGGCCTGCCGTTCTCCAGCACATAAAGCGTGCGCGAGCCGTCTGTCGGCGCCTTCGTCGCCTCGCGCTGCCGGTTGGGGCGGCCCATGCGGCCGGTGAAAAGGTCGCTGAAGCTCCAGCCGCGCGCCTGCTGCTGCATCGGGCGATAACGGAAGGCGGTCGAGGGGACGGTGAGCACTCCCTTGGCCTGTCTTGTGACGACCGAGACCGTCGCCGTCATGCCGGGCCTGAGCAGAAGCTCGCCATTGTCGACCTCGAGCCGGGCCTTGTAGGTGACGACGCCATCCGTGGTGACCGAAGCGTAGGAGATGTCGCGGATCTCGGCGTCGAACGGCCTGTCAGGGAAAGCGTCGACGGTGAAGCGGGCGTGCTGGCCGGGTTTCACCGCGCCGATGTCAGCTTCGTCTACGGCCGCCTGCAATTCCATGTTGCGAAGATCGGCGGCGATAACGAAGAGCACCGGCGCCTGCAGTGAGGACGCGACGGTCTGGCCGGGATCGACAGAGCGCGTCAGCACGATGCCGTCGATCGGCGCATAGATGGTGCTCTTGGCCAGATCGGTCTGCTGCGCCTTGAGATCGGCCTGGGCGATGGCGAGATTGGCTTCGGCGCTGTCGAGTGCTGCTTTCGAGCGGTCGCGCGTCGCGGTTGCCGCTTCGAGCGACTGGTCCGTCGCCATGCCGCGCTTGGTGAGCGCGCTTGCGCGCACAACCGCGTTCTCGTTTTCCTGCAAGGTCACCTTGGCGTCTTCGACGGAGGCGGACGCCGCCTTGGCAGAGGCGGTGGCGCGCTCGATCTGGACCTCCAGCTTGGCGGTATCGAGCGTCGCCAGCACGTCGCCCTTCTTGACCTGCTGGTTTTCATTGACCGCGACCGAGCGGACGATGCCGGACAGTTCGCTTGAGATATCCACCTGGGTCAGCGGCTGCAGCGTGCCGGTGGCCGATACCTCGACCGTGAGGTCGGCGATCGCCGCGGGCACGGTGGTGTATTCGATCCTGGGAGGGGCTGCGGCATACCATCGATAGAGGGCAACGCAGCAGGCGACGATCGCTATCGCGAGCAGCGCATAGAGCCAGAAGCGGCGACGCTTGCGGCTTACGCCCTTGCGGTCGAGCCCGAGCGCAGCCTCTATGGAAGTACCGGATTCCGCGTTTGGCGGATTGACAAGCTGGTCCACCCCAGACCCCTATAATGAAAAATCGACATCCCTATCGGTGCACAAATCAGGCCTTAAGGTTCGAATTTCAAATTAAATTTCCCTCATGTTGGGATTGAGGCAGATATTCGGGCCGAGGCGAAAGGTTTACTCCATGGCGCGCGATTACTTGCTTTACGATGTGTTTACCACCGAAAGGCTGGCCGGAAATCCGCTTGCCGTGGTGCTCGACTGCGACGGGCTCGACGGCGCCGGCATGCAGGCCATCGCGCGCGAATTCAATCTTTCCGAGACGGTGTTCGTGCTGCCTGCCGACAATCCAAAGCACCGCAACCGTATCCGCATCTTCACGCCCGACTATGAAATGCCTTTCGCGGGGCATCCGAC
>NZ_RZTO01000408.1:0-5520 GCF_003997225.1 Mesorhizobium sp. M2C.T.Ca.TU.002.02.1.1 | reverse complement strand
GCCAGGTGTGCACCGGCCACATCGGCATCTTCACCGCGAAGGAGGCGAAGAAGGCGAGCCACAGCCAAGTCTGCATGTTGGCCGGGAAGTGATGCGTCAGAAGCGTCGGGATGTCGGTGGTGCCCGACTGGAAGAACATCGCCATGATGGCGAGCAGCATCAGCACCGAGCCGGCAAGCGTGTAGAGGAAGAACTTGAACGAGGCATAGACGCGCCGCTTGCCGCCCCAGACGCCGATGATGATGAACATCGGAATCAGGCCGGCCTCGAAGAAGACGTAGAACAAGACGATGTCGAGCGCGCAGAACACGCCGATCATCAGCGTCTCGAGGATCAGGAAGGCGATCATATAGGCCTTGACCCGCTTCTCGATCGCTTCCCAGGAGGCGAGGATGGAAAGCGGCATCAGGAAGGTCGTCAGGATGACGAACAGCATCGATATGCCGTCGACCCCCATATGGTAGGAGATGCCCGAATCCAGCCAGGCGTGCTTCTCGACGAACTGGAAGCCGGCCTGCGAATTGTCGAAGCCCGTCCAGATGAACAACGAGATGACGAAGGTGAACGCCGTCGTGATGAACGCGATGGCGCGGATGTTGCGGCGCGCGTTTTCGCTGTCGTCGCTGATCGGCAGAATGAGGAGAACACCAACCAGCGGCAGGAAGGTGACCAGCGAGAGGATTGGCCAGTCGGTCATCAGAGCATCATCCAGGTGACGAGAGCGGCCACGCCGATCAGCATGGCGAAAGCGTAGTGGTAGAGATAGCCGGTCTGCAGCTTGACGACCCGGTTGGTGACGTCGATGACGCGCGCCGAGACACCGTCGGGGCCGAGGCCGTCGATGATGGCGCCGTCGCCGGTCTTCCACAGGAACCTGCCGAGGCGTTTTGCGGGCTGCACGAACAGGAAGTCGTAGAGCTCGTCGAAGTACCACTTGTTGAGCAGGAAGGTGTAGAGGCCGCGATGCTGCGCCGCCAGCTCCTTCGGCATCTCCGGCTTGCGGATGTAGAACTGCCAGGCGACGGCCAAGCCGATCAGCATGGCGACGAATGGCGCCAGTTCCACCCAGAGCGGCAACTCGTGGATCTCGTGCAGGATGTGGTTGTCCGGCAGCGTGAACAGCGATGCCTTCCAGAATTCGGCATAGCCCTCGCCGATGAAGGCGCCATGGAAGATGACGCCGGCAAACAGCGCGCCGGCCGCCAGCACATAGAGCGGCACCAGCATCACCGGCGGCGATTCATGGACGTGGTGCATGACCTCGTGGCTGGCGCGCGGCTCGCCATGGAAGGTCATGAAGATCAGCCGCCAGGAGTAGAAGCTGGTGAAGCAGGCGGCGACGACGAGCAGCACGAAGGCGAAGCCGGCGGCGGCATTGTGGCTGGCGAACGACGTGGCGATAATGGCGTCCTTGGAGAAGAAGCCGGCGGTGCCGATCACCGTCGCCGGGATGCCGACTCCGGTCAGCGCCAGCGTGCCGATGATCATCATCCAGTAGGTGGCCGGGATCAGCTTGCGAAGGCCGCCCATCTTGCGCATGTCCTGCTCGTCGGAGACGGCATGGATGACCGAGCCGGAGCCGAGGAACAGCAGCGCCTTGAAGAAGGCATGCGTGAACAAATGGAAGATCGCCGCGCCATAGGCGCCGACGCCGAGCGCCACGAACATGTAGCCGAGCTGCGAGCAGGTCGAATAGGCGATGACGCGCTTGATGTCGTTCTGGACGAGGCCGACGGTCGCCGCGAAGAAGGCGGTGAAGGCGCCGATGAAGGTGACGACGGTCAGCGCCGTGTGCGACAGCTCGAACAGCGGCGAGAGCCTCGCCAGCATGAACACGCCGGCGGTCACCATGGTCGCCGCGTGGATGAGCGCGGAGACCGGCGTCGGGCCTTCCATGGCGTCCGGCAGCCATGTGTGCAGCGGCACCTGCGCCGACTTGCCCATGGCGCCCATGAAGAGCAGCAGGCAGACCACGGTCAGCGCCGTCTGCTTGTCGAGCGCATGGCCGAGGAAGGTGAGCACGGCGGCACCCGCCGGCGCGCCTTCGGCCGGCAGGAACGAGGCCGCATTGGCGAAGACGGTGCTCAGATTGACCGAGCCGAACAGCACGAACACGCCGAAGATGCCGAGCGCGAAACCGAAGTCGCCGACGCGGTTGACGACGAAAGCCTTGATGGCGGCGGCATTGGCCGACGGCTTCTTGTACCAGAAGCCGATCAGCAGATAGGAGGCCAGACCGACGCCTTCCCAGCCGAAGAACATCTGGATGAGGTTGTCGGCCGTCACCAGCATCAACATCGCGAAGGTGAACAGCGACAGATAGGCGAAGAAGCGCGGCCGGTTCGGATCGTGGTGCATGTAGCCGATCGAATAGATGTGGACCAGCGCCGACACGGTGTTGACGACGATCAGCATCACCACCGTCAGCGTATCGATCCGCAACGCCCAGGACGTGTCGATGCCGCCCGACTGGATCCAGCGCAGCACCGGCACGGTGAACACCTCGCCATGCCCGAAACCGACGGTGAAGAAGGCGATCCACGACAGCACCGCCGCGATCACCAGGAAGCCGGAGGTGATGTATTCGGAAGCCTTGGCGCCGAGCGAATTGCCGAACAGGCCGACAATCAGGAAGCCAAGCAGCGGAAGGAAGACGATAGCCTGATACATGATGGTTCCCGTCAACCCTTCATCGCGCTCACGTCTTCGACCGCGATCGAGCCGCGGTTGCGGAAGAAGACGACAAGAATGGCAAGACCGATCGCGGCCTCAGCGGCCGCGACCGTCAGCACGAACAGGGCGAACACCTGTCCGACGAGGTCATGCAGCGCCGCCGAGAACGCGACGAAATTGATGTTGACCGCCAGCAGGATGAGCTCGATCGACATCAGGATGACGATGATGTTGCGACGGTTCAGGAAGATGCCGAACACGCCGAGCGTGAACAGGATCGCCGATACGGTCAGGTAATGTGCAATGCCGACGACCATCTCAGATGCCCTCGCCCGATTTGACCTTGCGGATTTCCATGCCCGTAGCCGGCGTGCGGCCGACCTGCGCGGCGATCGACTGCCGCTTGACGCCTTCCTTGTGGCGCAGCGTCAGCACGATGGCGCCGATCATGGCGACCAGCAGCACCAGGCCGGAAATCTGGAAATAATAGAGGTAGTCCGTATAGAGGATGTCGCCGAGCGCGGCCGTGTTGGAGCGCGTGGCAAGATCCGGCGTTGCCTTGGCGACCGTCGAGGCAAGCTGCGGCGCGAATGTGTAGCCGCCGAGCACGATGATCAGCTCCGCCGCCAGGATCAACCCGACCAGCGCGCCGATCGGCGCGTATTGCAGGGCGCCCTGCTTCATCTCGGCGAAGTCGACGTCGAGCATCATGACGACGAACAGGAACAGCACCATCACCGCGCCGACATAGACGACGAGCAGGATCATCGCCAGGAACTCGGCGCCGGTCAGCATGAACAGGCCGGCTGCGTTGAAGAAGGTGAGGATCAGGAAGAGCACGGAATGCACGGGGTTGCGCGACGAAATGACCATGAAGGCCGACGCCACGGCGATAAAGGCGAAGAGGTAGAAAAAGGCCGCCTCTAGTCCACTCAGCATGGGTTCCCCCGGGTTCCAAATTCCGACTCCGACCCGCCTCCGGTTCGAAACCGCGTGTTCCTTAGACGGACGACGTTGCGCCGTCCACTTTCTTGTTCCTTCCCCCCGTTTACGGGGAGAAGCACGCTAATCACCTATAGGGAGCATCCAGCGCGATGTTGCGCGCCAGCTCACGCTCCCAGCGATCGCCGTTCGCGAGCAGCTTTTCCTTGTTGTAGTAAAGCTCCTCGCGCGTCTCGGTCGCGAACTCGAAATTCGGCCCCTCGACGATGGCGTCGACCGGGCAGGCTTCCTGGCAGAAGCCGCAATAGATGCATTTCACCATGTCGATGTCGTAGCGCACGGTGCGGCGCGTGCCGTCATTGCGGCGCGGGCCGGCCTCGATGGTGATGGCCTGCGCCGGGCAGATCGCTTCGCACAGCTTGCAGGCGATGCAGCGTTCCTCGCCGTTCGGATAGCGGCGCAGCGCATGCTCGCCGCGGAAGCGCGGGCTGGTCGGCCCCTTTTCGTGCGGGTAGTTGATCGTTTCCTTCGGCGCGAAGAATTGGCGCATCGAGAGGAAGAAGGCGCTGACGAAATCCTTCAGCAGCAGCGACTTTGCGGCCTGGGCGAGAGCGGACATCACGCAAACCCCGTGATCTTGAGGAAGGCCGCGGTGGCGACGACCATGAACAGCGAAATCGGCAGGAAGACTTTCCAGCCCAGCCGCATCAGCTGGTCGTAGCGGTAGCGCGGCACAAAAGCCTTCACCATCGAGAACATGAAGAACATCAGGCAAATCTTCAGCACGAACCAGATCACCCCTGGTACCCAGGTGAAGGGCGCGAAATCGAACGGTGGCAGCCAGCCGCCGAGGAACAGGATGGTCGCCAGCGCGCACATCAGGACGACGGCGACATACTCGCCGAGGAAGAAGAGCAGGAACGGCGTCGACGAATATTCAACCATGTGGCCGGCGACGAGTTCGGATTCCGCCTCCACCAGGTCGAAGGGCGGGCGGTTCGTCTCGGCAAGCGCCGAGATGAAGAACACCACGAACATCGGCAACAGCGATAGCCAATGCCAGTCGAGGAAGGTGTTGGGCAGGCCGAGCTTGGTGCCGAGACCATCCTGCTGCGACATGACGATGTCGGAGAGATTAAGCGAGCCGACGCAAAGCAGCACGGTGACGATGACGAAGCCGATCGAGACTTCGTAGGACACCATCTGCGCGGCCGAGCGCAGCGCGCCGAGGAACGGATATTTCGAGTTGGACGCCCAGCCGCCCATGATCACGCCATAGACCTCGAGCGAGGAGATGGCGAAGACATAGAGGATGCCGACATTGATGTTGGCGATCGCCCAGCCCTCATTGACCGGAATGACCGCCCAGGCCGAGATCGCCAGCACCGCCGACACCAGCGGCGCCAGAAGGAACACCCCCTTGTTGGCGCCCGATGGGATCACCGGCTCCTTGAAGACGAATTTCAGAAGGTCGGCAAAAGCCTGCAACGTGCCCCACGGACCGACGACGTTCGGGCCGCGACGCAGCTGCACCGCCGCCCAGATCTTGCGGTCGGCATAGAGCAGATAGGCGACGCCGATCAAAAGCACGACGATCAGCACGACCGACTTCAGAAGGATCAGCAGCGCCGGCAGCACGTAGAAGGAGAAGAAGGTGTCCATGCTTATTCCGCCGCCTGCTTGAAGCCGCTCTTGGCCAGCGCCGAGCATTCGGCCATCACGGCCGACGCCCGCGCGATCGGGTTGGTCAGATAGAAGTCCTTCACCGGTGAGGTGAAAGTGCCCTTGTTCAGCCGGCCGCCAAGCTTTGCCGCCTTGGCGACGTCGTCGGCGCTGCCCGCCTGCACCTGGTCGATGCGGGCGATCCTGCGGGCGCTGTCGGACGTGCTCGGCAAGAAGCTGCCC
>NZ_RZTO01000407.1:0-5526 GCF_003997225.1 Mesorhizobium sp. M2C.T.Ca.TU.002.02.1.1 | reverse complement strand
CTGCGACGCTGGTTAGTAGATTGGTTAGTTGGTCACTAACCAAAAATCGCCAAACCCCATGGGTTCCAACGCATTTTAAGGGTTGACTGGCGGAGGGAGTGTCCGTCCTTCAGCCCCCAGCCAATCGCGGCAGCAGGAAAATCTCCGCCCCGGGCGGCAGTTCCTTGCTCCACGTATCCCGATAGATCGTCCCGTCGATCGCCACGGCTATCCCCCGATCGATCCATGGCTCGATGCCGGGATACTGTTCCGCCAGCTTGCGGAACAGTTCCCTGATGTCCTTGGCCTCGATGTCGTGCCTGGCCTTGCCTCCGGCGACGGCGCTGAGCGAGCCCCAAAGAGTGACCTCGACCATTACCGCCTCAAGCTGCGTCGATATTCAGGTGAGGCCGGCCTGCGAATGACGGCTTCCGGCGCTTCCGGTGCTCACGTACTTCAAGTACGCTCCGCTCCGGTTCTCGGAAGCCACCGTGTCTGGTCGCTTCGCGCCCGTCTTCGACTCCGGCTCGGCCTGACCTGAATCTCAACACACCTTGCCCTAGCTCTCTCAGCCTTCCCGTTCCGCATCCAGCGCCGCGAGAATCCTTGGCGGCGACATCGGAATATGTGTCATGCGTACGCCCACCGCGTTCGACACCGCGTTGGCGATCGCCGCCAGCGGCGGCACGATCGAGGTTTCGCCCACGCCGCGCACGCCATAGGGGTGGTTGGGGTTGGGGATTTCCAGGATCTGCGTGTCGATCATCGGCAGGTCGGAGCACACCGGGATGCGGTAGTCGAGGAAGCCCGCATTCTGCAGCCGCCCGTCCTTGCCGTAGATATACTCCTCGTTGAGCGCCCAGCCGATGCCTTGCGCGGCGCCGCCCTGGTACTGGCCCTCGACATAGGTCGGGTGCACCGCCTTGCCGGCATCCTGCACCACCGTGTAGCGGATCACGCGGGTCGAGCCGGTCTCGGGGTCGACCTCGACGTCGCAGATATGGGTGGCGAAGGAGACGCCCGCGCCGTCGGCGACAAGCTCGCTATGGCCGGCGATCGGCCCGCCGGTCTTGCCGGAAGCGGCGGCGATCTCCTTCAGCGACAGCGGCGACAGGTTGCCGTATTTCTCGCCCTTGGCAATCGCATGGCCCTTTTCCCAGACCACGTCCTCAACCGGGATGTCCCAGGTCTGCGCCGCGCGCTCGCGCAGGATCTTGATCGCGTTGCGCGCGGCCGAGATCGTCGCCATCGAGGAGGAGAAGGTGCCGCGGCTGCCGTCGGTCATGTCGTTGTAGCCGAGCGACGAGGTGTCGGCGACGATCGCCTTCACATGGCTGTAGTCGATGCCGAGCTCCTCCGCCGCCACCAGCGACAGCGAGGCGCGGGACCCGCCCACATCCACCGTGCCCACGGCCAGCGACACCGAGCCGTCCATGCCGATGTTCAGGTCGGTGCAGGTCTGGCCGCCGAAGTTGAACCAGAAGCCGCAGGCCATGCCGCGCCCCTGGTTGGCTTTCAGCGGCGCCTTCATGTGCGGATGGTTCTTCACCGCCTCCAGCGTCGGCCCGATGCCGATCGGCCCGTAGACGGGGCCATAGGACGAGCGCGTGCCTTCCTGCGCGGCGTTCTTGATGCGGAACTCCACCGCATCCATACCGAGCTCCTTGGCGAGCTCGTCCACCACGCTTTCCACGGCGAAGGCCGCCATCGGCGCCGAGGGCGCGCGATAGGCCGCCGTCTTCGGCCGGTTGACCAGCACCTCGTAGCCGACGGTCTTGACGTTCTCGAGCTTGTAGCAGGCGAACGCCGTCATCGCGCCGATCTCGGCCCAGGAACCGGCATAGGGGCCGCAGCTATAGCGCAGCGTCGCTTCCGCGGCGGTGATGGTGCCGTCCTTTTTGGCGCCGATCTTGACGTCGATCGAGGTGGCGCTGGTCGGGCCCGACGCGCGGAAAACCTCGTCGCGGGTCATCACCAGCTTTACGGGGCGGCCGGCCTTTCTGGACAAGGCAAGCGCCACCGGCTCGGCCCAGACATGGGTCTTGCCGCCGAAACCGCCGCCGATTTCCGACGAGGTGACGCGCAGCTTCGAGGCTTCGAGCCCAAGCAGCTGGGCGCAATGCTGGCGGTAGACGAAATGGCCTTGCGTGCAGACCCACAGGTCCGCCGTGCCGTCGGCGTTGACGCTCGCCACGCAGGCATGCGGCTCGATATAGCCCTGATGCGTCTGCTCGGTCTTGAACGAGCGCTCGATGACGAAATCGGCCTCGGCGAAGCCCTTGTGGACATCGCCGTGGCCGAACTGCGTGCGCTTGGTGATGTTGGAAGGCTTTGCCGGCTTTTCCTCGAGACCCTCGGTGAAGACCTGGTCGTTGATCAGCGGCGCGTGGTGATGCGCGGCCTCGTCGACATCGGTGACATGCGGCAGCACCTCATAGTCGACCTCGATCAGCTTCAGCGCCTGGCGGGCGATGCGAGCGTCGATCGCCGCGACCGCGGCCACCGCATGGCCGTCATAGAGCGCCTTCTTGCGCGCCATCGAGTTGTCGAGGATGTCGTACATGGCGGCGTCGCCATCGGTGAGGTCCGGCAGGTCCTTCGCCGTGATCACCGCCTTCACGCCGGCGAGCTTTTCCGCCTTGGAGGTGTCGATCTTCTTGATCACCGCATGCGCGTGCGGGCTGCGCAGGATCCGGCCGACCAGCTGTCCGGCCATGTTGAAGTCGGCGCCGTAGCGGGCGCGTCCGGTCACCTTGTCGATGCCGTCGGGGCGGATCGGGCGCGTGCCGACGGAAGCGAATTTGCGTCCTGAAAAGCGCGGATCGAAATTCATGGATTACGCTCCCTTCATCACGTTGGCCGCGTCCTGGACGGCGCGCACGATCTTGTCATAGCCGGTGCAGCGGCAGAGATTGCCGGCCAGCCCAAAGCGGATTTCCTCCTCGGTGGGCGAGGGGTTCTTGGCCAAAAGGTCCTTGGCCGCAATCAGGAAACCTGGCGTGCAGATGCCGCATTGCAAGGCCGCGTGCTCCAGGAATTTCTGCTGCAGCGGGTGCAGCTGGTCGCCATGCGCCATGCCTTCGATGGTCTCGACCTTGCGGCCCTCGGCTTCCGCGCCCAGCACCAGGCAGGAGCAGACGAGGCGGCCGTCGACGATGACGCTGCAGGCGCCGCAGTCGCCGGTGCCGCAGCCTTCCTTGGCGCCGGTGAGGCCGAGACGATCGCGCAGCACTTCCAGCAGCGTCTCGTCGGGCTGGCACAGATACTCGACGGCGTCGCCGTTGATCGTGGTTGATACAGCTACACCGGCCATTATTTGCCTCCCGCACGCTTGTAGGCGATTGCCGCGACGCGCCTTGCCAGCACGCCCGCGACCTTCCGTCTGAATTCGATGGTGCCGCGCTTGTCGTCGATCGGACGGCAGGCGCCCGCGCAGATCTTCGCCAGCCGCTCCAGCGTTGCTTCGTCGAGCTTCGAGCCGACCAGCACCTGGCCCGCTTCCTCGACCAAAAGCACGGTGGGTGCGGCGGCGCCCAGCGCCACGCGGGCGGTCTTGATCGCGCCGTGATCGTCCAGCGTCAGGTTCACGCCGGCGCTCACCACCGCGATGTCCATCTCGGTGCGCGGAATGAAGCGCAGATAGGCGTCGCCCGCATGCTCAGGGCGCTTGTCGAGCAGGATCGCCTCGATGATCTCGCCCTTGGCGAGCGACGTGCGGCCGGGTCCCGTCGGCACGGTCTCAACCGCAATGGTGCGCTTGCCCGAAGGCCCGGTGACGACCGCTTTGGCGCCTGCAGCCACCAGCGCCGGCACGCTGTCGGCGGCGGGCGAGGCGTTGCAGAGGTTGCCGGTGATGGTGCAGCGGCCCTGCACCTGCTTGGAGCCGATCAGGTTCGCCGCCTCGACCACGCCCGGCCATGCCTTGCGCACGGCCTTGTTCTCGCCCAGCACCGCGCAGGGCACGGCGGCGCCGATGCGGAAGCTTTCAGCCGTCTCGGTGATGTCGCTTAGGCCGCCTATGCGCTTGATGTCGACGATCAGCTCGGGCTCGATGAAGCCGCCCTTCATCCTCACCAGCAAGTCGCTGCCTCCGGCCAGGATGGCGGCCGGTCCTACCGCCTTGGCGAGCTCGCCAACGGCATCTTCTATTGAAAGCGGACGTATGTAACGCATCGTCTCCCCTTGGTGATCGCTTTGTCAGCGACCGTTATAAAGCCTCTGGTTATAATGGCCATCCCGTTCATGCATGTCCGGGTTGGGCCAGAGCCCTGTTCCAGATGCGCCCAGAGGGCAGGCCAGGGATGGCGGTCTCTTCCTTCTCCCCCGTCACTATACGGGGAGAAAGTGCCCGAAGGAGGGGCGGCGCCGGCGTTGGTCATTGCCCGCTTCCGCCACAAACCGCAAAACTGTTATTCGCCTCAAGCGATTGCCGTTCCCGATGTCCACACCGGCTCGAACGACACGTTGCGCAACCCGGCGTTGCGCACCCGCTCGACGAACACGTCGTTGACGAAGACCGGGGAAGCCCGCATCGGCAGCTTGAACACTTCGGCGCTGCCGATCTTCTCGGCATCGAAGGCGTATCGCTCGATCGCCAATATGTCGCCGTCGTCGAACCGTACGATCCGCGAGCGCGCCTCGTCCAGCGCGTCGATCACATTGGTGACGTTGAGCAGCCAGACCTCTTCGCCGCGCAGCGCGACGAGCTCGCCATAGGGCCGCAGCGCCGCCGCGAGCGCCTCGACGGCCGGCCGGCGCAACAGCGGCGCGTGCTCGCCGAGCCAGGGGAAATCGGAAGAAAGCCGCTCGCCTTCCTCGACGCGCCGCATCACCGGCGGCTGCCGGCCTTCCAGCGAGCGTCCGTCGAGGCCGAAGAACGCCTCGTAAGCATCGTCATCGACCGGCAGCACCCATTCCTGTCCTTCCGACACAGCGAATTGATGGATGATCGTCATGGCCCGATGGCTCCGCCGTTCGACTGAAAATTTCGGCGCCCGGCGGTCGCCGAAAGCGCGCGGGGAGCATGCACCGGCCCCGCGCGGCGTTCAAGGAAGCTCAGCCTGATCGCAGAGCAACGTCGGCTTCGGGCACCGCGCGGAACCGATCCACGGCCGGGCACCCGCAATATTGTTATCACGGCCGGCGGCCTGTAAGAGCGGGCATGACCTCCATTTCCCGTCTCGCCGCGTCCGTCCTGCTGGCTCTCATCACCTTCGCAACGCTGTCGCCCATCGAACTGCGGCCACACCTGAGCGACCCCAACATGGAGCGCGCTTTGGCTTACATCCTGCTGGGGCTGGCCCTGGCGCTCGGGTTTCCGTCCCGCGTGACGCAGACCGTGCTGTTCGTTTGCGCGGTGGCCGGCGTTCTCGAAGTCCTGCAGCTGTTCGACCCTGGCCGGCATGCGCGGGTTGTCGATGGCCTGCTCAAGGCGGCGGCGGGGATCGTGGGGATTGTCCTGGGGCGCTTCGTCATCGCGTTGGCGACCCGGGCCGCCGAGCGGCGCTAGTCCCCGAGGTCGCGGCTCGATGATGTTTCGACCGGATG
>NZ_RZTO01000406.1:0-5528 GCF_003997225.1 Mesorhizobium sp. M2C.T.Ca.TU.002.02.1.1 | reverse complement strand
AGCCAAGATCGCCCGTATAGCTCACGCGGCCGACGAGGCACGGCGCCATGCCGATATCCATTCGCGCAACTGCCATGAAGGGAAACGCCGCGTTGGAGACATCGGCGCGGGTGACCTTGGCGAGAACCTCCCTCGCCTTCGGTCCGGCGATCGCAAGGCCGGTGAGCTTCTGGCCCAGCGCTTCGATCCGCACCGAGCCATCATCCTTGGGCAGATGCGCCTCGAACCAGCGCATGTGGTACTGCTCGGCAATGCCGGAGCCGGCGATGAACCACTCTGCGTCGTCGATGTTGGCCAAAGTGAAATCGCCGATCAGCTTGCCGTCGTCCTTCAGCATCGGCGCCAGCGTCATGCGGCCACGCCTGGGCAGCTTGCAGGCGAATATGCGGTCGAGCCATCCAGCAGCGCCCTCGCCCGTCACCTTGTATTTGGCGAAGTTCGAAATCTCCGACAGGCCGGCGCCGTTGCGCACCGCCGCGACCTCCTTGCCGACATGGTCGAAGTCGGTGGAACGCCGCCAGGAAAACTCGTCGGTGACGCCTTCCGGCGCATACCAGAGCGGCACTTCGAGCCCGTAGGATACGCCCCATTGCGCGCCCCTGGCGGCAAGCGTGTCGTAGAGAGGCGTCGTCTTGAGCGGACGGCCGGCAGGCAGCTCCTCGTTCGGGAAGCGGATCGAAAAACGCCGCGAATAATTCTCGCGCACCTTGGCGTTGGTGTAGGCCATCGTCGCCCAATCGCCATAGCGCGCCACGTCCATCGCCCAGATGTCGGCGCCCGGATCGCCCTCGATCATCCAGTTGGAGAGCGCCAGCCCGACGCCGCCGCCCTGGCTGAAGCCGGCCATGACGCCGCAGGCGACCCAGAAGCCCGGCAGGCCGCGCACAGGGCCGACCAGCGGATTGCCGTCGGGGGCGAAGGTGAAGGGGCCGTTGATGATCTGCTTGATCCCGGTCTTCTGGAAGGCCGGAAAATGACGAAAGCCGACTTCCAGCGACGGCGCGATGCGGTCGATGTCCGGCTCCAGCAGCTCATGGCCGAAATTCCAAGGTGTGGTGAACTCCGACCAGACCTTGTTGGCCTTTTCATAGGTGCCCATCAGCATGCCGCCGCGCTCCTGGCGCAGATAGAGCTCGCCGTCGAAGTCGACCGCGTGGATGATCTCGGTGCCGGTCTTCTTGTTCCAGTCGGCGACTTCCGGCATGTCCTCGGTGATCAGGTACATATGCTCCATGGCGAGCACCGGCAGTTCCAGCCCGACCATGCGGCCGACCTCGCGCGCCCACAGCCCGCCGGCATTGACGACATGCTCGGCGATGACATCGCCCTTGTTGGTGATGACGCGCCATAGGCCGTCGGGCCGGCGCACGATGTCCTCGACCTTGGTGAAGCGCTCGACCTCGGCGCCGAGTTTCCGCGCCGCTTTGGCATAGGCATGCGTCACGCCGGACGGGTCGAGATGGCCGTCCTCCTTGTTGCGCACGGCGCCGACGAATTGGCTGGGATCGATGAGCGGCATCAATTCCGCCGCTTCCTTGGCCGAGATCACTTCGAGGTCGATGCCGAGATAGCGGCCCTTCGACACCACGCCGCGCAGCCAGTCCATTCGGGCCTCGGTCGCGGCCAGCAGGACGCCGCCGGTCAGATGCACGCCGGTCGCTTGCCCGGAAAGCTCCTCGATCTCCTTGTAGAGCGAGATCGTGTATTTCTGCAGCTTGGCGACGTTGGGATCGCCATTGATGGTGTGCATGCCGCCGGCCGCGTGCCAGGTCGAGCCCGAGGTCAGCTCGTCGCGTTCCAGCAGCACGACATCGGTCCAGCCATGGCGGGCAAGATGGAACAGCACCGAGCATCCGACGACACCGCCGCCGATGACCACGACCTTTGCATGCGACTTCATGGGTTTTCTCGTTGGTTCAGTGAGTTGAGAGATTGAAATGAATCAGGATGGGAAGCTGTTCCCTCACGGCTCGCCTTGCCCGATCGCTTCCTTGCGGCGCGCCATATAGGCTTCGAGCGCTTCGCGCACGGCGGGATCCATGGCCGGCTGGACATATTCCTCCAGCGCCTTCTTCCAAAGCCTGGTCGCGCGCGCCGTCGTGTCGAGCGCGCCCGCCTCCTGCCAGGCCTCGTAATTCTGCCAGTTGGAAAGCATCGGCTGGTAGAAGGCGGTGGCGTAGCGCTCCAGCGTGTGCGGCTCGCCGAAGAAGTGGCCGCCCGACGGCACCGCGCCCAGCGCCTCGACCGCGAGCTCCGCCTCGTCGACCACTATCGGCCGCAGGAACTCCATCATGTGCTGGATCATCTCGACATCGATGATGAGCTTCTCGAACGAGGCCGTCAGCCCGCCCTCCTGCCAGCCGGCGGCATGATAGACCAGGTTGCCGTGGCCGAGCACCGCGCCCCACAGCGCCATCATCGTCTCATAGGCGCCCTGCGCGTCGGCGGCGTTGGAGGCCGAGCCTGGCGTCGTGCGATAGGGCAAGTTGTAGTGCCTCGCCAACTGCCCGGAAGCGATGTTGGCCTTGGTGTTCTCCGGCGTGCCGAAGGCTGGCGCGCCCGACTTCATGTCGACATTGGAGGTGAAGGCGCCATACATCACCGGCGCGCCCGGCCGTACCAGCTGCGTCAGCACGATGCCGAACAGCGCTTCGGCGTTCTGCTGCGCCAGCGCGCCGGCAAGCGTCACCGGGCTCATCGCACCCATCAGCGTGAATGGCGTCACCGCCACCGATTGGCCGTATTCGGCCATGGTCATCAGCCCTTCGGCCATCATCTCGTCGAAGCGGCGCGGCGAGTTGACCGAAATGATGGTGGTGACGCCGGGGTCCTGCGCCATCTGATCCAGCGTCAGCCCACGCGCGATCGCCATCATCTCGATGCCGTCGAGCGCCCTGCCCCGCCCGATCGCCGAGACATGGAAACATTTGTCGGTCAGCGTCAGATTGGCGAAATAGGTGTCCATATGCCTTGTGTTCGCCGGCAGCTCGATCGGCGCGCAGACCTGGTTGCCCAGCATGTGGATGCAGTTGAAATGCTGCGCCAGCCGGACGAGGTCCGAGTAGTCGTCAAGGTTGCCGGCGCGCCGGCCGCGTTCCATGTCATGCACATTGGGCGGGCCGGCGACGAGCGTGAAATTGATGGTGCTGCCGCCGAGATGGATGGCGTTGTTCGGGTTTCGAGGCATCAGCGTGTAGGTCGAACGCGTCGACCTCAGCGCCTCCTCGACCATGCCGCGATCGATGCGCACATTCATCGAGCCGTGGTCGACCTTGGCGCCGGCGCGCTCGAACAGCGACAGCGCGCGTGCGCTCATCACCTCGATGCCGAAGTTTTCCAGGATATGCATCGATGCTTGGTGGATGGCCTCGATCTGGCCGGCCGACAGCAGCGCCATCGGCGGATACGGGTTCTCCACCCGCCGCCGTGGCAGTTGCGGGATGGCGGCTGGTCCCCGGTTGCTGGTGCGCTCGGCGCCGCGCTTACGTCTTGGTTCGCTCATGCGCGCATCAGAGCGCCGGCATCACAGGCGAGCTGTCAGGAATTCGCCATTTGCCGGCGTGATTTTAGCCAAGGCGGCATTTTTCTAAATCGAAGAGAAGAATTACGACGCAAAAAGTCGTAATATCGATACTCGATTTTTCATGCCCGCCACATCCGCGTTAAGGAAGCGAGCAAGACTCCTTTTATGATTTCGGCCTATTCGTCTTCCAATGCGTAGGTCGAGTTTTAGTAAAATTGTCGCTGTTTCCGTGCTGCTGGCGCTTTCGGCCTGCGCGACGGCGCCCAGCCACATCAACAATGTCTGCGCCGTCTTCGACCAGAATGACGGCTGGTTCGACAACTGGCAGTCCGCCGCCGAGCGGACCGAGCGGAAATACGGCATTCCCGTTCCCGTGCTGATGGCGACGGTGCGCAAGGAATCCGGCTTCAAGAGCAATGCCCGCCCGCCGCGCACCAAGCTGCTCGGCTTCATCCCGTGGACGCATGTCTCGAGCGCCACCGGCTATTCGCAGGCGCTCGACGGCACCTGGTCGCAATATCAAAGCGAGACCGGCAACTGGGCGGCGCGCCGGACACGCTTTGCCGACGCCATCGATTTCGTCGGCTGGTACCACTCCAAGACCGCCGACACTTTTGGTGTCGCCCGCAACGACACCTATAATCTCTATCTGGCCTATTATCTCGGCTGGACAGCCTATGGCCGCGGCAACCGCGGCGACGCCGGCGTGCAGAGCTACGCGCGCGCCACCGATCAGATGGCGCGCGATTATGAGGCGCAGCTACGGCAATGCGGCAGCTGACGCCCGTCCGGAGTCAGTGCCGTCTTGTCGTGTCTTTCGGTTTTGAAACACCGGTTTCCGATGTCTCGTCTCGGACTTCGTGGCGCCGGGCTTTCATGCCAGCCTTGTCCTGCTCCACGGCCTCCCCGATCTGGTCGGCTTCCGCGCTGCCCGTTTTGCCACGAGGCCGGTTCGGCGCCGTTCCGGCGAGGCCCGGCCCCTCGCCATGCGGCGCATCGTCCGGCACGCCCTCATGCGCGGCGTGCTCCTTGTCGAACTTGATGACCGGCTCCATCTTGGCCAGCACGTCGTCCGAAAGCCAGCACAGGCTCGTATGGCCGCCGCCGAGATTCTTCACCGGCGGCACCTTGGTCTCGCACAGATTGTCCGGCACCAGCTTCTTGTAGCCGCAACGCGTCTGGAACGGGCAGCCGGTCGGCGGGTTCATCGCCGACGGGATGTCGCCTTCGAGCACGATGTGCTTCTTGACCACGCTGGTGTCGGCGATCGGGATCGCGGACAGCAGCGCCTCGGTATAGGGATGGTAAGGCGGCGAGAAGATCTGGTCGGTCGTGCCCTGCTCGACGATGTAGCCCAGATACATGACGACGACGCGATCGGCGATGTAGCGCACCACCGACAAATCGTGGCTGATGAACAGCATCGTCGTCTTGTTCTTGCGCTGGATGTCCATCAAGAGTTCGGTCACCGCCGCCTGCACCGAGACGTCGAGCGCAGAGACCGGCTCGTCGGCCACCACCACCTTGGCGTCTCCGGCAAAGGCGCGCGCGACGCCGATGCGCTGCTTCTGGCCGCCCGACAGCTGGCGCGGCTTGCGGGTTTCGAAGGCCCTGGGCAGCTTCACCAGATCGAGCAGCTCCAGCATGCGCTGGCGCCGCTCGGCGACATTCTTGCCGACATTGAACTTCTCCAGCGTGCGGATGATCTGCGATCCGACGCTGTGGCTGGGGTTCAGCGTGTCGAACGGGTTCTGGAACACCATCTGGATCGACGACACCGTGTCGACGCCGCGGTGCTCGATGCCCGTCGACTGGATTTCCTTGTTGGCCAAAGTCACCGTGCCCGAGCTGGCGGTCTCGAGGCCGAGCAGCACCTTGGCCAGCGTCGACTTTCCGCAGCCAGACTCGCCGACGATCGCCACCGTCTCGGATTCGCGCGCGGTGAACGAGATCGTCTCGTTGGCCTTGACGACGCGGCCTTCGCTGGAGCCGAACACCTCGCTGC
>NZ_RZTO01000405.1:0-5529 GCF_003997225.1 Mesorhizobium sp. M2C.T.Ca.TU.002.02.1.1 | reverse complement strand
CCGGAGTCGACATCTTCTTCGTCATCTCGGGTTATCTGATCACCCGCCATCTGGTCGCCGAGATCTCCGACACCGGCCGACTTGATCTGTTGCGTTTCTATGCCCGGCGCGCGCGGCGCCTGTTGCCGGCGGCACTTTTCGTCATCGCCGCAACGCTTGCCGCGGGCGCGATCATCCTGTCGCCGGAGGAGCAGGCGCTCTATTCCAAGGGCGCGATGTTCGCCTCGGCCTATATGATCAATCTGTGGCTGATCCGCTGGTCGTTCGACTATTTCGCCAATGACGCCACGAGCAACCCGTTCATCCACTACTGGTCGCTGTCGGTCGAGGAGCAGTTCTATCTTGCCTGGCCGGCGCTGCTGATGCTGGCCGCGTGGATGAAACCAGGCAAGCGCGCCATCATTGTTGCCATCGGCATTGTTGGCCTCGTTTCCTTCATCCTCTGCGCCTGGCTGACGAGCGTCTCGCGGCCCTGGGCCTTCTACTTTTCGCCGCTGCGAGCATGGGAATTTGCCGCCGGCGGCCTCGCATCGATGGTGCCGGCGCGGCTATTGCAGGAGCGCCCGCTGCTGGGGCGGGCGTTAAGCCTGGCCGGCCTGACGATGATCGGGGTCGCTTATCTCACCTTCAGCGAGGACGCTCCCTTCCCCGGCTTTCTGGCGCTTCTGCCGGTGGCCGGCACAGTCCTTCTGCTCAAGGCGGGAGCGGCCGGCGCCAGGGACGGCACTCCTCATTCACACAATTCCGGGCGGAATTGGGTGAAAGCCGCCCTGGCGCTGCCACCTTTGCAGTGGATCGGCAGGCTCTCCTATTCGCTCTATCTCTGGCATTGGCCGGTCATCGTCTATGCCGGCATGCTGGTGCCGGAACTGACGCCCGCCGAGCGGCTCTCCTGTCTTGCGCTGACGCTGGCGCTCGCTGCCATCAGCTACCACCTCATCGAGAATCCTATCCGTCGCAACGGCTGGCTGATGGCCAATGCGGCGCGGGCGCTGGTGCCGGCCCTCCTCCTGACCGGCACCGGCGTCGCAGCCGCCTATGGCAATGCGAGGCTCGCCGTGCACAACCTCGATGCGGAACAGCGCATCATCGCCGCGAGCGCCGCCGAACCTTCCACGGCCCGCGCCAAAGCCGGCTGCGTGCAGGACTACGAGACGGTGACGCCGAGGCCTTGCGTATTCGGCGATGGTCATCGTGTCATCGCGCTCTTCGGCGACTCCCACGCAGACCATTGGTCGACGCCGCTGATCGAAGCGGGCCGCAAGAACGGCTACCGGGTGGTGACCTGGCTGAAGAATTCCTGCCGCGCCTCGCGCATCAGCGTCTGGTCGTCCGAGCTCAAGCGCCCTTATGCGGAATGCGACCGCTGGCGCGAACAGGCGATCGCCGAGATCATCCAGGCGAAACCTGCGCTGGTGGTCATCTCGGAGTTGGCGCTGACCAGCGGGCGCAAGATGGCGGGCCGCGGAGGCGATACGGACAGCCAGGACGCCGACTGGCGGGCCGGCCTGTGCTCGACGCTCACCAGCCTGAGCCAGGCCGGCCTCAAAGTCGCCTTCATCCGCGACGTGCCGTTCAACAACGCCAATGTCGACACCTGCGTGGCGCGGGCGCTTTGGCGGAACGAAACGCCCTCGCGCTGCGACCAGACGCGGGCCTATGCCGCCAACGATACCATGGCGGCGGTGGAGCGCGACATCGTCGACAGCATCCCCAACGCGGCTTACGTCGACCTTACCGACCGCTTCTGCAGCGCCACCATTTGCCACGTCTTCATCGACGGCAAGCTCGCCTTCCGCGACCAGCACCATATGGCGACGCCCTTCGCGGAATCGCTGGAGCCGGAGATGGAGAAGAGGGTGATTTCGAAGGTGGGACGGTAGGGTGCCTCCTGTCTCCTCCCTTGTGGGGGAGATAAGGGCGCCGCGCCTTCACCCCACCACAACGACGAAATGCTTGGTCACCGGCTCGAGGATTTTCCAGGTGCCCTTGAAGTCAGCCTCGACCACGAAAGCATCGCCGGGGCCGACCTCGACCGGCTCACCGCCGTCGGGCGTGATGATGATGCGGCCGGCGATCATGTGGACGAATTCATAGTCGGTGTAGGTGGCGTGGTAGGTGCCGGGCGAGGCGCGCCAGGTGCCGGACATCACCTTGCCGTCCTCGGTGGTGTGCTGGACGGCAGTCTGCATGGTGGGGGAACCCTCGACCACGACCCAACCAGGCAGGTCGCCGGCATCGGCATGTTCGATGGGGCCGAATTTGAGAATGGTGGGTCTGGTCATCGCATGCTCCTGGGTTCGCTGGAATTGGCTGACGACGGCATAGCCGATGGCGGCAGCGGCTGCACGTGACGATGCGACAATGGCATGCAAAGTGGCGACGGGTTGCCTGGCGAGTTTTCTTCTGCACCGTCATGCCGACTGGCTGGCGCCCCCGCCTTCACTCCGCGGCTTGCAATTGCTTTCGGCGCGCCGGCTGACGGCGGCGGTGGGCTGGTTTCAGCGTGACGGCGGCCCTTTTGGACAGCGCCCCAGTCACCGCCTCGACCATGCCGAAGGCGGCGAAGTCCGCGTTCATGGTGGCGGCGAGCTCTGCCGCCCCCTCGGCGTCGTCATTGCCGACCTCCGACCAGAGCACGATGCCGACGCGCAGCTTCGGCTTGATACGCTTCAACCTGCGCACCATGAAGCGGGCGTGCTGGGTGGACTGACGGTTGAGGAAGCCGATGACGACGCAGTCGACGGCCGCGAGATCAAGATGGCGCATCGCCGAAGCTTCGAGGTCGGCGAAGCTTGCGCGCCTCGCTTCAGCGCCCTGCACCTCGAGCACCTGCGCCAGCATGGCGGCGGCGGCATCGTCGAGCTCGCCGCGGCCGCCGGCGCAAAGCACGGCAATGCCTGAACCGTCCGGCAGGTCGACTTCCTCCTCGTCGGCTTCGCCGGACTTGTCGTCCGGCTTCTTTTCGACAGCGGTCTTTTCGGAAGCTTTGCCTTCCTCCGCCTTGGCGGCCTCCTGATCCTCTTCCTCCTCGGCTTCCTGCTGGGCGCTGTCGTCAAGGTTGGCGACGAGCGTCATAGCACTGTCGGCGACCTGCCTGCGCTGCTCCGCATCCATGACGCCGCGCTCGCGGTCCTGCTCGCCAAGCAGCAGGGCCGGGATCGCCACCTTGCTGTAGAATTCGAACAGATACTTGTCTTCCAGCATCTCCTCGGCGTGGTCGGTAGCCTCTTCCGGATCGCCGGCCAGCAGCCGCTGGTAGAGCCTTGCATGTGGCTCCAACACCGGCTCGTTGCCGAACAGCACATCGAGGAATTCGAATTGCGGCACGTGTCGACCGAGCACCACCAGGCAGACTGTGAGCGGCGTCGAAAGCACCAGGCCAATCGGCCCCCACAGCCAGGTCCAGAAGATCGCCGCCACGATGATGGCCAAAGGCGAGAGCCCGGTATGCGAGCCATAGAGCCAAGGTTCGATGACATTGCCGGTGATGAGCTCCACGACGACGAACAGCGCGGCGGTCCACAAGAGCAGCGACCAGCCCGGCGCCACCGCCAAAGCGAGGAACAGCGGCAGCAGCGCGCCGACGATCGGCCCGATATAGGGGACAAAGCGCAGCGCCAGCGCCAGGAGGCCCCAGAGCAGCGCGTTGGGGATGCCCAGCACCCAGAGCCCTATGGTGATGGGCACGGCATAGATGGCGTTCACCACCAACTGCATTAGCAGATACTGGCCGACGCGTTTGCCGGCATCCTGGAGCGCCTGCGTGGTGCGGTGGAGATCGCCATAGCCGACTAGCCGGATGAAGCGGTCGCGCAGGTCCTCGCGCTCCATCAGCATGAAGATGACGACGATGATGACGAGGCCGGCGGAACTGAGCGGGCTGATCAGCGGGCCGACCAGGTTCTGCAACACTTCGAGCGGCTTTTCATGCGAAACGACCTCGACCGGGATCGGATCGCGCTTCGGCGCCTCGGCGGCCGAAGGCAATTGCGGTTCCTGGCGGTCGATCTCCTGGCCGACCCGCTCGATGACGCCACTGAGGCGCGAGATGATGCCGCCGCCGAGGCCGTTTTCCTTGAGCGCGCGAACCTTGGTCAGGATGTTTATCTGATAGACGGGGATGTTCTGCGCGAGATCACTGACCTGAGTGGCGACGACGAAGGAAAACAGCGACAGCGCGGCAAATGCGCCGGCGACGCTGGCGATGACCGCCGCGATGCGCGGGATGCCGAGGCGCTTCAGCCAGGACACGACGGGGGCGATGGCGAAGGTCAGGAGCAGCGCAACGGCGATCGGCAGGAACACCTCGCGCCCGAAATAGAGCGCGGCGACCGCGGTGACGACGCTCGCGACGGTCGGCAGCGCCGTGCGCGGATGCCCCCTGGAAGCGGCGAGCAAGCTCGCCAGCCGCGGCTCCGATATCCCATTCCGACGACTGGCCGCCACCATCGAGCCTCCCTGCTGCCTGGCAATGATCAGAGATATTTCGCCGGCGTGCAACGCGCAGAGAGCTGGTCGGTTGCAGATGCACTAATAAATATTCGGGGCCATCGCCTTACGGAGAACGAGCAGAGCGCCAGATCAGATGCCGGGCGCCCTGGCTTGTGCCTTGTCCAAGGGTGGCAACCTGACGGTTTTCGGGAACACGAATTGCCCGAAACCGTTGTTTTGTCGAAGGGGCGTTCTTGAACCTCAAGGAGGCAGCGATGAAAAAGCTTCTGCTTGCTTCGATGATCGCCATCGCCTCGGCGTTCGCGATCGCGCCGGCCAGCGCGGCCAGCGTGCAACTCGGTATCGGCGTCGGTCCGGGCTATGATGACGGCTATTACAACGACTATGGCGGATACTATCCTCACCGCTATTATCGCCATGTCTACAATGACGACTACGACAATGGCGACTACGTGGTGCGCTATCATCACCGGCATCATTGCCGCACCGAACTGGTGAGCCACTGGCGCCACCACCACCGCGTGGTAGAGGAAGTGCGCGTGTGCGGTAACGGCTACGGCGGCTACTAAGTCGTCCAGGTCGGATAGCGCGGAACGGCTTTCGCTCGCTCCGCGCTATCGTGCGGCATGTGCGCGGACCGCTTCGAGCGCTCACGAAGCCTTCAAATGTTGCTGATTGTGCGTGGCGGCGCAATTTTTCGGCGTGCCGCACGTTATCATGGGTGAACCTTCAGGAGGTTACCATGAAAAAGTTCCTGTTTGCCTCGGTAATCGCCCTCGCCTCGGCAGTTGCCATTGCCGCGCCGGCGAATGCTGGCAACGTATTCCTCGGCGGCAGTTATTTCGACTACGGCCCCTTCGGCGATTTTTACGACAGCTACAACCAAGCCCCGGTCTACGGCTCCTATTGGGGCGGCTCCTATCTTGATGACGGGCCCGGTTACGGCCCAGCCTACGGCAACGACGGCAGCAGCTATGTCGCCCCGCCGAACGTCGTGCACGCCCGCCGCCATTGCCGGATCGAAACGGTGAGAACCCGCAGCCATGACCACAGGTTCACGCGCGAGGTGCTGTC
>NZ_RZTO01000404.1:0-5530 GCF_003997225.1 Mesorhizobium sp. M2C.T.Ca.TU.002.02.1.1 | reverse complement strand
GGCCGTCCACGCGGTTGCAGCGCCGCTGCCGGCAATCGCCGCGGCTCCGGTGGCTGCGGCTCAGCCCGCCGCGGTCGCCGCGGCGGCCTCCGATCCGTCGAAAAACGCCGTGCCCTCGCCGATGGTCGGCACGGCCTATCTGGCGCCCGCGCCCGACGCCAAGCCGTTCGTCGAAATCGGCCAGAAGGTGAAGGAAGGCCAGACGCTGCTCATCATCGAAGCGATGAAGACGATGAACCAGATCCCCTCGCCGCGCGCCGGCACGGTGACCGCGATCCTCATCGAGGACGCCCAGCCGGTCGAGTACGGCATGCCGCTGGTGGTCCTCGAGTAGAGCCGGGAACAGCCAAGAGATGTTCCAGAAGATCCTCATCGCCAATCGCGGCGAAATCGCTCTGAGGGTGCTGCGCGCCTGCAAGGAGCTCGGCATCCAGACGGTGGTCGTCCATTCCACCGCGGATTCCGACGCGATGCATGTGCGGCTTGCCGACGAGAGCGTGTGTATCGGCCCGCCGCCGTCGCGCGAAAGCTACCTCAACATCCACCAGATCGTCGCTGCCTGCGAGATCACCGGCGCCGACGCCGTGCATCCGGGCTACGGCTTCCTGTCGGAGAATGCCAAGTTCGCCGACATCTTGGCGGCCCACAACATCACCTTCATCGGCCCGTCGGGCGACCATATCCGCATCATGGGCGACAAGATCGAGGCCAAGCGCACGGCAAAGCGTCTCGGTATTCCCGTCGTGCCCGGATCGGACGGCGCGATCAGCGACGACAAGGAAGCCAAGCGCGTCGCCGCCGAGATCGGCTATCCGGTGATCATCAAGGCCTCCGCCGGCGGCGGCGGTCGCGGCATGAAGGTGGCGCACACCGAAGCGGACCTTGAAGTGGCGCTGCAGACGGCCAAGTCGGAAGCGGGCGCCGCCTTCGGCGACGACGCCGTCTATATCGAGAAATATCTGGAAAAGCCGCGCCATATCGAGGTGCAGGTGTTCGGCGACGGCGCCGGCCGCGGCGTGCATTTCGGCGAGCGCGACTGCTCCCTGCAGCGGCGCCACCAGAAGGTCTGGGAGGAAGCCAATTCGCCGGCGCTCAATGCCGAGGAACGTTCGCGCATCGGCGACATCTGCGCCAAGGCGATCGCCGATCTTGGTTATTCAGGCGCCGGCACGATCGAGTTCCTCTACGAGAATGGCGAGTTCTATTTCATCGAGATGAACACGCGCCTGCAGGTCGAGCATCCGGTGACCGAGGCGATCACCGGCATCGACCTCGTGCACGAGCAGATCCGCGTCGCTTCGGGCGCCGGGTTGTCGGTCAGGCAGGAAGATATCAAGTTCAACGGCCACGCCATCGAGTGCCGCATCAACGCCGAGGACCCGCGCACCTTCGCGCCCTCGCCCGGCACGATCACGCATTTCCACACGCCCGGCGGCCTCGGCATCCGCGTCGATTCCGGCGTCTATTCCGGCTACAAGATCCCGCCCTATTACGACAGCCTGATCGGCAAGCTGATCGTGCATGGCCGCAACCGCGTCGAATGCATGATGCGGCTGCGCCGCGCGCTCGACGAATTCGTCGTCGACGGCATCAAGACGACGCTGCCGCTGTTCCGCGACCTTGTCGGCAACCCCGACATCGCCAATGGCGACTACGACATCCACTGGCTGGAAAAATACCTGGCCAAGGGTGAATAGCACGGGGATGCGATGACCCGCCCCTACGCGCCAGGCTATCGCATTCCCACCGACCTGCTGCTTCGGGCCTATGCCTCCGGTGTCTTCCCGATGGCCGAAAGCGCCAACGACCCGGAAGTGTTCTGGGTGCGGCCGGAAACGCGCGGCATCATTCCGCTGGACGGGTTCCATACGCCGCGAAGCCTCAAGAAGACGATCCGCAGGCATCCCTTCGAGATCCGCTACGATTTCGATTTCGAGGCGACGATCGACGGCTGCGCCGAAAAGCGCGAGGAGCGCCGCTCGACCTGGATCAACGCGCCGATCCGCGAAGCCTATGTCGAGCTCTATCGGCTTGGGCACTGCCATTCGGTCGAGGCGTGGCGCGAGGACCGACTGGTCGGCGGCCTCTACGGTGTGTCGCTCGGACGCGCGTTCTTCGGCGAAAGCATGTTCGCCAGGGAGACCGACGCGTCGAAGACCTGTCTTTACTATCTCGTGGAACGGTTGAAGGCGCGCGGTTTCGCGCTGCTCGATACGCAGTTCACAACCGAGCATTTGAAGCGCTTCGGCGCTGTCGACGTGCCGCGCGGCCAGTACGAGAAAATGCTCGCAGAGGCGCTGAAGGGCGAGGCTGTCTTCTATCCGTGAGGATCAGTCCCGTGCCGCGTCGATCGGCGTCTGCGCATGGAACATCATCTTCCAGCCGTCGGCGCGATGGACGTAGCCGGTGCTGACGAGCGCCGCATAAGGCTCGCCGTTCTCGCGCGTCGCACGCGCTTCGTAAGTGAGCATGACGATGTCGCTGCCCGGCTCGACCATGCCCTTCAGCGTGATGTCGAGGTCGCGCCAGCGGTTGGCCTTGCTGGCCGTTGCTGCCAATTCAGCATTGGTCATCGCCTTGGCCATTTGTGGAAAGGCGACCAGGCATTCCATATCGGCATTGGCTTGGTAGTAGGCGGAATCGCCGGTCCAGAAGCCTTTCTCAAGTTCGAGAAGCTCCTGCCTGTTGGCGGTGATCGGCTTCGTGATGGTCATCGCGGAACTCTCCTCGCCTGTCGCCGATTTGGAACGGCTCAAGGGCGGGCAGGTTCCGATATCAGTTGGTGCTGGTCGTGTCGTCCGGCTCCGGCGTCGCGTCAGCGGGCTCGGACGGGGCGTCAGCCGGCTGCGCCGGAGCGTTGGGCTTGGCGGCCTGGGCCTTCGGCTTGGCTGTGTCGGCCTTGGCCGCCGTCGGCGGTGGCACGTCCGATTTCTGCTTGCAGCCCTTGAGCCAGACGTCATAGACGGCGTGCTCGACGGCGTTGAGGCCGGGGCTTTCGGCAAACATCCAGCCGGTGAAGATGCGGCGAATCTTGCGGTCAAGCGTGATCTCGTCGACCTCGACGAAGGAATCGGTCTTGGGCTGCTCCGTATCCGGCCGCGAATAGCAGACGCGCGGCGTCACCTGCAAAGCGCCGAACTGAACGGTCTCGTCGATATAGACGTCGAAGGTAATGATGCGGCCGGTGATCTTGTCGATGCCGGCGAACTCGGCCACTGGATTGGTGACGCGGTCGGAGGCCGCGGGTGCAGGGGCCGGTGCCTGCGCGGCGGCGAAGGCTGCCGTCGAGGCGAGCAGAAGGGACGCCGCCGCGATCAGCGCCTTTGAGGTTTGGCCTGGAATCCAAGAGCGCAATTCCGGACGGAAAACCGCTGCGCACTTTTCCTGGAATTGCCTCGAAGAGCTCATGCAAAATACCGGTGGTTGCGCCCGGGTGATTCTCTCAACGCCCAAGGCTAGTCATAGCTGCGCAGTCAGCAAGCAGCTAAATGCCAATTGTGGCGATAAAGGACCGAAGCGGCGTCGTGGACGCGGATTACGATCCGGGCGTCCAGGCGTCGTAGTCGCCGGTCACCTGCGGACGATGCTGGTTGGTCAGGATCGAACCCTTCGGCCGATAGGCCGACGGCGTTCCGGTCGGATTTGCCTGATGCGGCTTTTGCCATTCGCGCGGCTTGTAGCTTTCGCTGGCCGGAGCGGTGTCGACCCGATGATGAATCCAGCCATGCCAGCCCGGCGGAATCTTCGACGCTTCCGAATAGTCGCGATAGATCACCCAACGGCGCGTGCGGCCTTCCGAATCGACCCCGCCCTCGTAATAGACGTTGCCTGCTTCGTCCTCGCCGACCCTCTTGCCGAAGCGCCAAGTGTGGAAGCGGGTGCCGAGCGTCTGGCTGTTCCACCAGGTGAAAAACTGCAGCAGGAAAGTTTTCATCCAGATCCTCGCGACGGCAGCGGCTCCTGCCTTTTCCCTGCTTATGGCGTCACGCCGCCGCGATGGCAAGGGTTTTGCCGCGCCCGAAATGTAAATGCTTCGTGCGCTAAATCGATGCACCGCTGCTACCGGTGGCAGCGCCGCTTGCCAAGCGCGGCCCGTCTTTCTAAAGCTCGGCCCGCCCCGTTTTGGGCGCTCTAAATCAAAGAGATAGAGCATGATGTCGTCCGAAAACCGCTTCACACTTTTCGGCATCATGCTCTAGGGAGGTGACGATTGACCCGGAATCCGTCCGCCGACAGCCGGATCAGCGCCGAAGACATTCGCCGCCGCAAGGGCGGCGTGCCCATCGTCTGCCTCACCGCCTACACCTATCCGATCGCCCGTCTGCTCGATCCACATGTCGACCTGCTCCTGGTCGGCGACAGCGTCGCCATGGTCCTGCATGGCCATGCCACCACGCTCGGCGCCTCGCTGGAGATGATGATTGCTCACGGCCAGGCCGTGATGCGCGGCTCGGCCAGGGCCTGCGTCGTGGTCGACATGCCGGCGGGCACCTATGAGGCCTCGCCGGCGCAAGCGGTGGCGGCGGCGAGGCGGATCGTAAAGGAAACGGGCTGCCAGGCCGTGAAGCTCGAGGGCGGCGTCGACATGGCCTCCCGGATCGCGGCGATCGTCACCGAAGGGATACCGGTCATGGGCCATATCGGCCTGCAGCCGCAATCGGTGGAGAAGGACGGCGGCTACAGGATCAAGGGCCGGACGCAGGACAACATTGATGCCCTGCTCAGCGATGCCGAGGCGGTGGAAGAAGCCGGCGCCTTCTCGGTCGTCATCGAGGGCACGATGGAGGCCGTGGCTGCGAAACTTACCCGTCACATCTCCATACCGACCATCGGTATCGGCGCCAGCGCCGACTGTGACGGCCAGATCCTGGTGATCGACGACATGGTCGGCATGACCGTCGACCGTGTGCCGAAATTCGTCAAGGAATACGCCGACTTGCGCGGCGTGATAGCGGATGCGGCAGCGCGCTACGCCGCCGAGGTGCGCAACCGCGCCTTCCCCGGTCCCGACCACGTCTTCACGACGGCCTCCGCCAAGGACAGGACATGAACGCGCCAATCGTCATCGACAGCGTCACCGCCCTGCGGGCGCAGGTCCGGGACTGGCGGCAAGCCGGCCTGAAGGTCGCCATGGTGCCGACGATGGGGGCGCTGCATGACGGCCATATCTCGCTGGTCAGGATCGCGCTCGAACGGGCCGAGCGCTGTCTCGTCTCGATCTTCGTCAATCCGACGCAGTTCGCGCCGACGGAAGATCTCGACAAATATCCGCGCCAGTTGGCGCGCGATCTCGACCGGTTGCGGGACGCCGGCGCCCATCTCGCCTTCACGCCGGGCGTCAGCGAAATGTATCCCTCCGGCTTCGCCAGCAAGATCTCGGTCGGCGGCCCCTCCCGCGGGCTGGAAACCGACTTCAGGCCGAGTTTCTTCGACGGCGTCGCCACCGTGGTGGCCAAGCTCTTCCTGCAGGCGGCGCCCGATTGCGCCGTGTTCGGCGAGAAGGACTATCAGCAGCTCTGCGTCGTCAGGC
>NZ_RZTO01000403.1:0-5542 GCF_003997225.1 Mesorhizobium sp. M2C.T.Ca.TU.002.02.1.1 | reverse complement strand
GTTGCGGGTCGTGCGAGGCAGCGTGTTCGACGTCGTCGTCGACATCCGCCGCTCCTCGCCGACATTCGGTCAATGGTCGGCGCTGGAGATTTCGGCGGAGAAAGGAAATCAGATCCTGGTGCCCAAGGGATATGCGCACGGCTTCGTTACGCTCGTGCCGGACACCGAGATTCTGTATAAGGTCACCGACACCTACTCGCCCGGGCATGACCGGTCGATCCGCTTCGACGATCCGGCGATCGGCATAAGATGGCCGGCGCTTCCCGGCGGCTTCCAGCTTTCCGACAAGGACCGCAACGCGCCATTGCTTGCCGAGGCGGAGGTGTTCGCGTGAGGAGGGACGGCGGCATGAATTTCCTGGTCACCGGCGGCGCCGGCTTCATCGGCTCGGCCGTGTGCCGGCATCTGTGCGCCAATCCGGCCTACCGCGTCACCAATCTTGACAAGCTCACCTATGCCGGCAACCTCGCGTCGCTGCGGCCGATCGAGAACGCGCATAACTACCGCTTCGAGCAGGCCGACATCTGCGACGAGCGCGCGGTGCTGGAAATCTTGCGCCGCGACGACATCGACATCGTCATGAACCTCGCCGCCGAGAGCCATGTCGACCGCTCGATCGACGGGCCCGGCGCCTTCATCGAGACCAACATCGTCGGCACCTACCGCATCCTGAATGCGGCGCTGGAATACTGGCGCGGCCTGTCCGAGGAGCGCAAGACGGGCTTCCGCTTCCATCATGTCTCGACCGACGAGGTGTTCGGCGACCTGCCTTTCGACGGCGGCATGTTCGTGGAGGAAACGCCCTATGCGCCGTCCTCGCCCTATTCGGCCTCGAAGGCGGCCTCCGACCATCTGGTGCGGGCCTGGCACGAGACCTATGGCCTGCCTGTGGTGCTTTCCAACTGCTCGAACAATTACGGGCCGTACCATTTCCCCGAAAAGCTGATCCCGCTGGTCATCCTCAACGCGCTCGACGAGAAGCCGCTGCCGGTCTACGGCGCCGGCGCCAATGTGCGCGACTGGCTGTTCGTCGAGGATCACGCGCGGGCCCTCGAGCTGGTGGCCACCAAGGGGCGGCCGGGTGAGAGCTACAATGTCGGCGGCAATTCCGAACGCACCAATCTCGGCGTCGTCGAGGCGATTTGCGATCTTCTCGACCTCAGGCGCCCGCGCGCCAGCGGCAAGCGCTATCGCGAGCTGATCGCCTTCGTCACCGATCGCCCTGGACATGACCGTCGCTACGCGATCGACGCCTCCAAGATCGCGCGCGACCTCGGCTGGGCGCCGCGGGAGAATTTCGACAGCGGCCTGGCCAGGACCGTCGACTGGTATCTCGACAACAAGTGGTGGTGGGGGCCGATCCGCGAGCAGCGCTACGCTGGCGAGCGGCTGGGCCATGGCGCGGTCGCAAACAGCCAAAACAGTCCGGTCGCAAGCAGCTCAACGGGGAACGCGGCCGAGAGCAGGAAGGTAATTACGTGAGGCTTGCCGTCACCGGACGCGAGGGCCAGGTCGCAGCAAGCCTGGTCGAGGCGGCGCGGGGTCGCGACGATGTCGAAGTCGTCGCCGTCGGCCGCCCGGCGCTCGACCTTGCGCGGCCCGGCACGGTGTTCGCGGCATTGGAAGCGGCAAGGCCCGACATCGTCGTTTCCGCCGCCGCCTACACCGCCGTCGACCAGGCCGAGGACGAGAAGGAACTGGCCTTCGCGGTGAACGCAACCGGCGCCGGCAAGGTGGCCGAAGCCGCGGCGAGGCTCGGCGTCCCCGTCATCCACCTGTCGACCGACTATGTCTTCGACGGCACCAGGGACGGCGCCTATGTCGAGACCGACCCGACCGCGCCGCTCGGCGTCTACGGCGCCTCCAAGCTCGCCGGCGAAGCGGCCGTGGCGGCGGCAAACCCGCGCCACCTCATCCTGCGCACGGCCTGGGTCTACAGCCCCTTCGGCAAGAACTTCGTCAAGACGATGCTGAGGCTGGCCGGTGACCGCGACGAGATCGCGGTCGTCGCCGACCAATGGGGCAATCCGACATCCGCGCTCGACATCGCCGACGCCATCCTGCATGCGGCGGCGAGGCTGGGAGACGACAGGAATTTCGCCGCCTTCGGCATCTACCACTTGGCGGGCGAGGGCGAGATCACCTGGAGCGGCTTTGCCCGTCACATCCTCGACACAAGCAAGGCGTTTGGTGGCCCGCACGCCAAAGTGCGCGATATCGCGACGAGCGACTATCCGACCAAGGCCAGGCGCCCGCAAAATTCGCGGCTGTCGAGCGCGAAGTTCGCGGGTGTGTTCGGGTGGCAGGCGCCGCAGTGGCGGGCTTCGGTCGAGGCCGTTATACGACATCTTCCGATTGGAAGGATCCCTGTGGAATAGCGGACGGCCGTATATCCACTGTCTTGGCCTGCGTTGTTTAGGGGCCAGCTGTGCGTAGGTTCAGGCAGAGATTGACAAGCCACGTCGCGAAACCTAAGCACGAGCAGCTTGCGGGGTCGGGGGGCTCGGCAACTCAAGGAGACCTTCTTGAAAGGCACTATCCTTGCTGAACGCAGAGGAACATTCTTCTGCTCATCGATATTAGAAGTATCTAATATTAATTCGAAAAATACAGCAAGCCACTCAGGTGGCTGATCTATAGCGATGCGTTACCCGATGCTCCGCATCCGCCGCAATGCTGTCGCAGGGCTCGCGAAATCGATGTCAATTTGCCTAACTCGCACCGGGCCAGATTTCTTCGGAAAGGATGGCAAACGGTGGCTTTGAAGTTCGGTACCAGTGGACTGCGCGGTCTCGTCAGCGAGCTTCGAGGGCCGCCGGCGTACACCTATACAGTCGCCTTTCTGCGCATGCTCCGGGATCGAGGCGCATTGAATGAAGGCTCGAACGTCTATGTCGGACGTGACCTTCGCGCGTCCAGTCCCGACATCGCGCAGCTTGTTCGCGCGGCGATCGCCAAGGCCGGGCAGGTGCCGGTCGATTGTGGAGCGTTACCGACGCCAGCGCTCGCGCTTCACGCCAGCAGCAAAAACGCTCCGGCAATAATGGTCACGGGCAGTCACATTCCCGACGACAGAAATGGCCTCAAATTTTACCGGGCGGACGGCGAGATCGACAAGCGCGACGAACACGACATCGTCGAGATCCACGCGGCCGTGGGGGATAGCGTTCCGTCACTGTCTGCAGTTGATCCCGTGCGGTTAGGCGCCGAGCCGTCCCAGGGTTACATGAACCGCTTTCTAGGCTTCTTTGAAAAAGACAGCCTCTCCGGTCTGCGCGTCGGCGTCTACCAGCATTCTTCTGTGGCAAGGGACATCATTGTCGATATTCTTCGCGGACTTGGCGCCGACGCGATTGCTCTGGGCCGGGCCGAATCTTTTATTCCGGTCGACACCGAGGCGCTCAGGCAGGAGGATGTGGCGCTTCTCAAGCAATGGGCGGCGGCGGAACCGTTCGATGCGATCGTGTCCACCGATGGCGACGGCGACAGGCCGCTCGTGGCGGACGCTGCCGGTATTTTAGTGCGCGGCGATCTTGTAGGTGCCATCACCGCGCATTTCTTGGGTGCCGATTGCGTCGTCACGCCGGTCAGCTCCAACTCTGGTCTGGAACGTTGCGGTTATTTTGCAAGGGTGGTCCGCACGCGCGTGGGCTCGCCCTACGTTATTGAAGGTATCGCGACCGCTCTCGCCGAGGGCGGAAAATGTGTCGTCGGGTTCGAGGCGAATGGCGGCGTTCTGCTCGGCTCGCCCGTCGAGAAGGGTGAGCGCACCCTTCCGGCTTTGCAGACGCGGGATTCGGTATTGCCAATCCTTTGCGTGCTTTCGGCGATTGCAAAGACCGGCCGTCCGCTCGCGGAGATAGCGGCCGACTTTCGCTTTCTCTCCGGCGCAAGCGGTCGGCTTGAAGGCGTGCCGACCGAGAATAGCGCGTCCTTTCTCGGCAAGCTGGCGGCTGACGCAACCTATGCCGACAGGATCTTCTCGGTTCTCGGCGGCATAGCCAATATTGACAACCATGACGGTGTGCGTATCACCGCCCGTAACGGAGAAGTTGTGCATTTCCGTGCGTCGGGCAACGCGCCTGAATTGCGCTGCTACGTCGAGACTAAGGCGGAATCGCGCGCAGACGAATTGCTTGGTTGGGGCCTCGCTCTCGGCCGGGCTCAAATCTTGGAAAGTTGAAGTTTGACCAATATCGTTCCTGTCATCATCAGCGGCGGCGTCGGCTCCCGGCTATGGCCGATTTCCCGCGCATTGCATCCGAAGCCCTTCATCCCGCTGCCGGAAGGCGGGACGCTCATTCGAAAGACTTACGCCCGCGCCGTGGAGCTTGAAGGCGTCGATCACGTCGTGACCGTCACCAACCGTGATCTGCTGTTTCTTACCGCCGATGAATATGCGGAGGTCGCGGCTCCGGAGGTGAAGAACACATTCCTGCTGGAGCCGTTCGGCCGCGATACCGCGGCCGCAGTTGCGCTCGCGGCATTGCACGTCGCGCAAGAGAACCCAGACGCCATCCTGGTCGTGCTTCCTGCGGATCACCTGATAGTTGATCAGGCCGGCTTCCGCGCGAGCGTCGCGAAAGCGGCGGCGTTTGCGGCCTCCGGCCAGATCGTCACATTCGGGGTGAAGCCTGACCGCCCGGAAACGGGCTTTGGCTACATCGAGGCCGAGGGCGATAGAGTTCTTCGGTTCGTGGAAAAGCCGAATGCGGCCACCGCAGCCCAATTCATCGCCAGCGGCCGCTTCTTCTGGAATTCAGGGATGTTCTGTTTCACCGCCCGCTCGATGCTCGAAGCTATGCAGGACCTATGCCCGGACATCTTGTCCAATGCGCGCAGGGCTCTCGAGAAAGGCAGGACAACGGATAGCGCCGACAGACTTACTGTCGAGGTGGATAGGGACAGCTTCGCGGCCGTTCCCGCCGTTTCCATCGACTATGCGGTGATGGAGAAGGCAGGCAACGTGGGTTTCGTGCCCTGCGGTTTCGATTGGTCGGACATTGGCTCATGGTCTGTGCTGTCGGAGCTTGTTCCGGCCGACGACAAGGGCAACCGCGCCACCGGCGAGGCAATCCTGCACGACGCGGCGAACTGCTATGTGCACAGCGAAGATCGGCTGGTCGGTCTTGTCGGCGTCTCGGATCTTTTGATCGTGGACACGCCGGACGCGCTTCTGGTCGCGCACAAGGACAAGGCACAGGAGGTGAAGGACCTCTATAACCGTCTCAAGGGGGCGGGGCACGAGACGGCGACGCTGCATCGCACTGTGCATCGCCCATGGGGCACCTATACCGTGCTGGAGGAAGGACACCGCTTCAAGATCAAGCGGATTGAAGTGAAGCCAAATGGCCGCCTGAGCCTCCAGGCGCATCACCACCGCTCCGAGCACTGGGTGGTGGTAAGCGGAACCGCCAAGGTCGTTAACGGCGAGAGCGAAATCCTACTCACGATCAACCAGTCCACCTACATCCCCTGCGGTCACAAGCATCGCCTGGAAAATCCCGGCATCCTTCCGCTCGTGATGATCGAGGTGCAAAGC
>NZ_RZTO01000402.1:0-5553 GCF_003997225.1 Mesorhizobium sp. M2C.T.Ca.TU.002.02.1.1 | reverse complement strand
GTGCTCGCCGAGGGCGACGTGCTGACCGAGGAGGAGTTCCCGCAGATCCGGGCGCAGGTGGAAGGCACGGTCAATCTCGGAGCGGAAACGGCATCCTCCGTCGTCGAAACGACCGAGGACGCGACCCGGCAAACGGACGAGACCGTTGCCGATGCGACCGGGGCTGGCGTTTCCGACGGCGAGGCGCCGGCCAGGCCGCAGCCGCGCTTCGGAACGCTTCGTGCGCTCGACGAGCGCGGCAATGTGCGGGCGCTGGCCGACGTCGAGCTCGAGATGATCAAGCTCGCGATCGACCATTACAACGGCCAGATGAGCGAGGTCGCCCGCCGGTTGGGTATCGGCCGCTCGACGCTCTACCGCAAGTTGAAGGAATATGGCATTGATCCCGAAGCGGGTCGCGTCGACCGGCTCGCCTCGTGACAGCAAGCTCCGAGCCAGCCTGCCCGCCTAAAATCCGAGTCAAATTGTCGCTTTTGACAGGAAAATCCTGGGTTTTCAGCGGTTGGCGTTGCCGAGGATCACGCATTAACGCTAACGGTAACAGATCGTGTTCTGGCCGAGGCCGGATTCTTGATCTAAACCAGCGGTTTACCACGAAATGCTGTGCATCATTTTTGACGGGATATCGCCACGGTGTTACCGCATTTCGGCTTCAATAAACGATGATTAACCATTAGGATCGATATTCGGATGTGAAAACCACGCATCCGTTTGGTCAAATCCGGGGACAAACGGCAGCCTGAAAGCCATTTGATTTGAACAAAATCGAACGACACAAAAACGGGCGGCATTTTCACATGAGCGTCTGGCCGAGGTGGCTGACGTTCGTGATTTTGGCCGTCGGGTTCCTGTCCGCGACGATGCCGGGCGCCAGGGCTGAGGTGCGCACGCTCAAGCTCTATCACCTGCACACGCACGAGAAGGCCGAGATCGTCTACAAGCGCAATGGCCGCTACGATCCGGAAGGCCTGCGCAAGATCAACATCATCCTGCGCGACTGGCGGCGCAACGAGCCGACCAAGATGGATCCGCGGCTGCTCGACCTCGTCTGGGAAGCCTATCGCGAAAGCGGAGCCACCGACTATATCCAGGTCGTCTGCGGCTATCGCTCGCCGTCGACCAACGCGATGCTGCGCTCGCGCAGCCGCGGCGTCGCCGAGAAGAGCCAGCACATGCTGGGCAAGGCGATGGACTTCTACATCCCCGGCGTGCCGCTGAAGAAGCTGCGCAACATCGGCCTCAAGATGCAGGGCGGCGGCGTCGGCTATTACCCGACCTCCGGCTCGCCCTTCGTGCATATGGATGTCGGCAATGTGCGCCATTGGCCGGGCATCAGCCGCCAGGAGCTGGTCAGCCTGTTCCCGAACGGCAAGACGCTGCATGTGCCGAGCGACGGCAGGCCGCTGCCTGGCTATGAGCAGGCGATGGCCGCTTATCAGGCGCGTAAGGGCGCCGGCACGCCCAATATCGAACTAGCCAGCGCCGGTGGCTCGACCAAGCGGTCCGGCGGCCTGTTCGCCTGGTTCCGCGGCGGCGGCGCCGACGAAGCCGACGACGAGGCCGACGACAGCGCCCCGGCACCGCAGCAGAAGACTGTGAAGCAGGTTCAGGTCGCGAGCGCCGCCCCGGCCCGCACCAGCAATCTTCCGGGTATCGCCATCGTTTCGCCGAAGGATGCCAAGCGCGCCAACATCCCGCAGATCGCGGATGACAGCGCCGACGATTCGCAGCAGCCGGAGCAGGATACGCCCGAGACGATCATTGCCGCGTTGCCGCCCAAGGAAGTTCCGCTGCCCGACTTCGCGCCGCGTCCGAAGGTCGATGTCGGCCAGCAGACGCCGCAGAACGTGCCGTTCGCCATGGCCGACGCCTCGGCGACGACGGAGCAGGCGGTTTCGACGGCACAGGCGCCGGTGCCGGACAAGGTTCCGTTCGGCGCGGCCAGCGCCGCCGAGGCCGCGAGCACCGATCCGGCGCAGGTGGCGGTCAACAACATCCCGCTGCCGACCTGGCGCCCCGACCGCTCGACGCCGGCGGAACTTGCGCCGAAGGACAAGAACGTCCTTCTGGCGCTGGCCGAAACGGCTTCGCAGGACAAGAGCGCGACCGACGCGTTCTCCGTGCTGCCGACCGCCCGGCCGCAGCCCGGCAAGCAGGATGAGGTCAAGGCTGTCCTCGAACAGGCCAATGCGACCGTCGGGGTCGACGGCGGCGGCGCCGAATATCAGCTGGCGTCGCTGACCGAACCGGAGCCTCGCTCCGCCTTCAACGATCCGTCAGGCGTCGATGCGGCCTCGCCGCGCAAAGCCATCGCCGCCCTGCCGGCCGGGACCGATCCCGCGCAGGCGATCGGCGGCGGTGTGAAGACGACGGCCAAGGAAGCCAGGGCGTCCGCCCACGACCTGAAGCCAGGGCCTAAGGCCATGGTGGTGGCGACGCCGCCGCAGGCCGCGCGCTGGGCGCTGGGCAGCGGCGCCAACATTGCCTCGGTTTCCGACCCGACGACGGCGCCGCGCTATGCCTACAACATCGTGCATACGCCGCCGAGCGAAGTGTACACGGCCGGCTTCCAGGCGGATGGCCAGGTGCCGGACGCAAGCCGCTTCACCGGCAATGCGGTGAAGTTCCTGTCGGTCGCCCGTTTCCAGACGAAATAGCGATCCCGCCAGATACCGGAGAAGCCGCGTTGGAGGACAACGCGGCTTTTTGTTTTCATCCCTGAAGGCCTGTTCGATCGCCAGGTCTTCCCGCTTCGTCTAATGGTAGGACAGCGCCCTTTGAAGGCGTGAATCGTGGTTCGAATCCATGAGCGGGAACCATAAATTTTAATCAGTTAGCACGGCATGTCGTAGACCTGCCCAATAGTGGGCTGACAACGCCCATCGCGAGCAGGACACGTGATGAATGCGTACTAAACATGGAGGGCCCGCGCGTGCTTAGTTGATTTCGCGTGCGTTCCTGCGACTATCGGGATTCCCAATTTCATGAAAAGTCCGATCCGCTCAGTGATAAAGCGCCGATGGCGAAACCTCCGAACCCGAAAATCTATCACATCGTGAACGTTGATCGATTAGCGTCGATTATCAAAAGCGGTGGGCTTCTGAGCGATTCTGAAATCATCAAGCTTAAGTTGCCTGGCACTACGATCGGCATGGGGTCCATAAAGGCGAGACGTCTGGAACTCCCCGTCAAGTGCTATTCGAACGCCACGGTTGGCGATTTCGTGCCCTTCTATTTTTGCCCGCGGTCAGTGATGCTCTACGTCATCCACAAGGCTAACAACCCTGAGCTGGCCTACAAGGGCGGCCAAGGGCCGATTGTCCATCTCCAATGCGACTTGAACAAAGTCATAGCGGCGTTGGACAAGGCCAAACGTAGCTGGGCTTTCAGCGGGTCCAATGCCGGGGCGGTCTATTCCAGTTTCTGGAATGACCCCAGCAAGCTCAGTCAGCTCGATTGGAGTCACATTGGTGCCAAATCTTGGCAGGAACCTGAGGTCAGGGACGCCAAACAGGCAGAATTCCTAGTGTATAAGAAAATTTCCTTGGCATTTGGTGGATCGAATTGGAGTGCAGAATCTGGCCACATTCAACGCTGTGACGAATGTGATCGCGCAAGCTGCGCACAAGCCAACAGTCGCTATAGAGACGAACTGGTATTACTGAGGAGGGGAGAATGGTCGAATTCCGCACCGGCAATATCCTCGACGCAGACGTCGACGCATTGGTGAACACCGTCAATTGCGTCGGCGTGATGGGCCGCGGCATCGCCCTTCAGTTCAAAAATGCCTACCCGGACAATTTCAAGGCCTACGAAGCCGCGTGTAGCCGTGGACTTGTTAAACCTGGCCGAATGTTCGTTTTCGAGACTGGACGACTGTCACCGCGTTTCATCATTAATTTCCCGACGAAACGTCACTGGCGAGGGAAAAGCCGCATCGAAGACATCAAAAGCGGATTGACGGATTTCGTCGATGTCCTGAGCTCCCGCAAGATTAGGTCGGTCGCAATACCGCCTCTCGGGTCTGGACTAGGTGGCCTGAATTGGTCTGATGTTCGCCCCCTGATCGTGGACGCAGTTGCCCAACTACCTGACGTCCAAGCGATTATCTACGAGCCGGCTGGTACCCCAGATTCCGCAGCGTTAGCTCGCAACCGCCCGATTCCCAAGATGACGGAAGGACGAGCTGCGTTAGTCGTTCTCTTACAGCGATATCTAAACGGCCTTATGGATCCCTTCGTAACGCTGCTTGAGGCCCACAAACTTTTATTCTTCATGCAGGAATCTGGACAGCCCCTACGCCTGGTGTTCCGCAAGGCACTTTATGGGCCCTATGCGGAGAACCTCCGGCACGTCCTGCACGAAATGGAAGGCCATCTGATTGCCGGGTACGGCGATGGAGGAGATGATCCTAAGAAAGCGCTGAGCATCATACCAGGCGCCTACGAAGAAGCTCAGCGCGTGGTGCTCGGTGAATTTGCGACCAGGCAGCGATTTGATCGCGTTGCCAAGCTGATCGATGGTTTTGAAACGCCTTATGGGATGGAGCTTCTGGCAACAGTCTATTGGGTTGCTCAACGCGAGGGAGCAAGTGACTTCAGGGAAGTGCGCGATGCGGTATACGGATGGAGCGAGCGGAAACGCCAATTCGCATCCGAAGAGATCAAGCTGGCGTATCGGACGTTGATTGAGCGCGGCTGGCTAAATGCCAAAATGCCTCCGATGATCGTACCCCGGAGTATCTCCGATCCAAAAGCAGGGTCTCGTTTATCGAATTAGACTACCACCACTCATCAGTTCCGGTTGTCGCATTTCTGGCACCAGACCTTGTTGCGACCTCGTAGGTGCCCTTTTCATATCGTGCCCGTGCTCAGTCGACTTCCAGCGTGGCCGCTTCGCCCTTGGCCAGAAGCCGCGCGGCGTCGCGCGCAGGCGGCAATCCGAACTGGCGGGCATATTCGCGGCTGAACTGGGAAGCGCTTTCGTAGCCGACGGTGAAAGCAACCTGCGCGGCGTTCCCGGGCTGGGCGATCAGCAGATGGCGCGCTTCGAGCAGGCGAAGCTGCTTCTGATACTGGATCGGGCTCATCGCCGTCGCCGCCTTGAAGTGGCGATGAAAGGCGGCATTGCTCATATGCGACAGCTCGGCCAATTGCGTCACATCGATCGGCTCGTTGTAATGCGCGCGGATCCAAGCGGTGGCGCGGCGGATCTGCGAAAGGCGGCCGTCGGCGCGCGCGAGCTGGCGCAGCTTCTCGCCTTGCGGGCCTTGCAACAGCCTGAATGCGATCTCCCGTTCCAGCATGGGCGCGAGAACCGGAATCTCCGCCGGCCTGTCGAGCAGCCGCAGCATCCGGCGCCATGCGTCGAGCAGCAAGTCATCGACCGGATTGGTCACGAAGCTATCGTCATCGATCGCCGGCTTGTGGTCGATGAGCAGGCCGGCGACCAACTCGGCATCGAGCGCGAAGGCGATGGCCGTGTAAGGCCGCGCGGCGCTCGCCTCGATCAGCTGGCTGGTGGCGGCGGTCTCGACCGCATAGACGAAATAGC
>NZ_RZTO01000401.1:0-5554 GCF_003997225.1 Mesorhizobium sp. M2C.T.Ca.TU.002.02.1.1 | reverse complement strand
CAGTCGGCCGAGGCCAGCGCCCGCTCATAGGTGTCGGGATCCTCGATCTGGCTGCCGACATGGAAGCATAGGCCGACCTTGTAGCCGGTGCGGTTCAGGCGCTCGGCAAGCTCGACCGCATTGGCCGGCCCGGCGCCGAACTTCTTCGACAATTCGTAAGCAGCGTGGCCCTTGGTCTGGATGCGGACGAAGACGGTGATGGCGCCGGGGTCGATGTCGAGCGCCCGCACCACCCGTGTCAGCTTGGTGATCTCGTCCTCATGGTCGAGCGAGATCACCCGGATGCCGTATTTCTCCAGCGCCAGCTTGATGTCCGACTGCGCCTTGACCGGATGCATGTAGAGCATCTCGGCATCCGCCGAGACCGCGCGCACGGCCGCGAACTCGCCGGGCGAAGCGACGTCGAAGGTGCTGACGCCGGCTTCCACCAGCGTCTTCAGCACGATCTGCTCGCCGTTGGTTTTCACCGCATAAGCGGTCTTGCCTGGGAACATGCCCATGAACTGCAGGGCATCCGCCTTCAGCACCTGTGGGCGGAAACAATAGACCGGATCGTCGGGACGAAGCGCCAGTGCCGCATCACGGGCATTTTCGAATCGCTGCATGGACGAATCCTCAGGTCTGGAGCGCGCACAATTAATCCTAGCTAGCCGCCAAAGAAAACAGTTCTGTGTCTGGCGACCCGGAGCGGCCGGTCGCACATTTTGCCAACGCTAGACCAGCAGTCAGGTTTCGGGTGGTCCTTGCCGCCGAACTCGATATCGGTTGGTGAAATGTTGACGGGCTGGGATTGCGATCGGCCCGGGGAGGAACAGGACATGTCCACTATGGCCGGCGCCGTGCCGACGCGCGGACCGATGACGCTCAAGGATTGGACGCAGCTTCTCCTGCTCGGCGCGATCTGGGGCGGCTCGTTCTTCTTTGCCCGCATTGCGGTGTCCGAGATCCATCCGCTGGCGCTGGTGCTGTTTCGCGTCGCCATCGCCGCGATCGCGCTCCAGCTCTATCTGGCGGTGCGCGGCCCGTCGTTCCGGCTCGCCTTCCCGCATGCCGGCCTGTTCTTCCTGCTGGCCCTCACCAACAATGTCGTGCCCTTCTCGCTGATCTTCGCCGGCCAGACGCAGCTCGGCGCCGGCGTCGCCTCCGTGCTCAATGCGACGACGCCGTTCTGGACGTTGATCCTGGCCAATGCGCTCACGACCGACGAGAAGCTCTCCTGGAACAAGCTGGCCGGCATCGCGCTCGGCGTTGCGGGAACAGCCGTAATGATCGGCCCGGGGCTTGTTGCCGGTCTCGGCGGACCGGTCTGGGCCAAGTTCGCGCTGATCGGCGCCTCGGTGTCCTATGCGATCGCCTTGATGATCGCGCGCCGCTTCAAGGGTGTGCCCTCGCCGGTCATCGCCACCGGGCAGTTGACCGCCTCGACCATCATCATGATCCCCATCGTGCTCATTGCCTATGGGCCGACGGGCTTGTTCTCGGCCTCGCCACCGGTCTGGGCCGCGGTGCTGGGGCTGGCGCTGCTCTCCACCGCCTTTGCCTATATCCTCTATTTCAACCTCGTCGCCTCGGCCGGCGCCACCAATGCTTCGCTGGTCACGTTGATCGTGCCGGTCAGCGCGGTGCTGCTCGGCTTCCTCTTCCTCGGCGAACGGCTGGCGCTGTTCGAGATCGGCGGCATGACGCTGATCGGACTCGGCCTGATCACCATCGACGGGCGGTTGTTCGGCAAATGGTAGCGGTGTCACGCCACACCGCCGCCACAATTTATTCACAACGGCGAAGCCGGCTTTTGCCGAAGAGTTTCAACGGCTAACGGCAAATTCCAGGTCGCGGATTTCACAATCATGTCGCATTGCAGCACGTTTTCCGCTTGCCTGTGGCACAAATGACCCTAGACTCCTGCCATAGCTCTGAAGAGGAGGCTATGACATGGGACTGACGAGGCCGATCAACGCTTTGATGATTTGTGCCGCATTCGCATTCATCGGTGCCCTTATCATAGGCGTTCTTCCCTGACCCGCCAAAGCCGGGAAGACCAGCACCGAGAATAGTCCAACAGTTCGAGAAGGCCGGGTCCTACCCGGCCTTTTCCATTGCAGCACGCCTTATGCGGCAGCCGAACCGGCCGCCTCTGCTTCATGCGAGCGGATGCCGATCATGTGGCAGACGGCAAAGACGAGATCGGCGCGGTTCATCGTGTAGAAATGGAAGTCGCCGACGCCGCGTTCGACAAGGTCGAGCACCTGCTCGGCCGCAACGGCCGAGGCCACCAGCGCATGCGTCTGCGGGTCGTTTTCCAGCCCTTCGAAACGTTCGGCGAGCCATGCCGGCACCAGCGCGCCGCAGCGCGACGAGAAATTGGCGACCTGGGTGAAATTATGCACCGGCAGGATGCCCGGCACGATCGGGATGTAGATGCCGGCGCGGCGCGCCCGCTCGACATAGCGCTCATAGAGATCGTTGTCGAAGAAGAACTGGGTGATCGCCCGCGTCGCGCCATTGTCGACCTTGCGCTTCAGCATGTCGATGTCGGTGGCGAAATCCGGGCTTTCAGGATGCTTTTCCGGATAGGCCGAGACCGAGATGTCGAAATCGCCGACGCTCTTCAGCGCCCCGACCAGTTCGGCGCCGTTGGCGTAGCCGTCGGGATGCGGGCGATAGCTCGTGCCGACACCGGCCGCCGGATCGCCGCGCAACGCGACGAAGCGCTTGACCCCCATGTCGGCGAACTCGCGGATGACCGTGTCGACCTGATCGCGCGCGGCGTCGACGCAGGTCATATGCGCCGCCGGCGTCAGCGACGTCTCGTTGAGGATGCGCTTGACCGTGCGCGCCGTGCGCTCGCGGGTCGAGCCGCCGGCGCCATAGGTCACCGAGACGAATTTCGGCTTGAGCGGCTCCAGCCTTGTGACCGTGTCCCAGAGCCTTGCTTCCATCTCGTCGGTCTTCGGCGGGAAGAATTCGAACGAGACCCGGACCTTGTCGCCAATGTCGGGGCGGCGGGAAAAGCGGAACTGGTTCATCAGGCGGTTTCCCCCATTGGGTATGTCTTGGCAGGTAGCGGGTCGTTGGACGGATCGGCAATCAGCAGGCGGCGGTCGCGGCCGAGCCAGAGCTTGACGGTGAGCCTTGCCTCGTTGCCGCCGCGCGGCTCGAACTCCTGGCTGTCCTCGAGGTCGAGCCCGGCCTCCGAGAACCAGTCCGACATCTGCCGGTCGGAGAAGCCGAGCCGCATATGGGCGTGCTGGTCGCGCAGGAATTCGAGGTTATGCGGCGCGAAGTCGACGACGATCAGCCGGCCCGATGGCCTGAGCAGCCGCGCCGCTTCGGCGATGGCGCGGGCGGGGTCGTCGAGATAGTGCAGCACCTGGTGGATGGTCACGAGATCGAAGGCGTTGCGCTCGACTGGCGGCGAGAAAATGTCGCCCTGGCGCACCTGCGCATTGGCGATGCCGGCCTTGTCGAGATTGGCGCGCGCCACGCTCAGCATCTCGCGCGACATATCGATGCCGACGCCGCGCCGGTAGAGCGGCGCGAAGATCTCGAGCAGCCTGCCCGTGCCGGTGCCGAGGTCGAGCATCGACTGGAACGGCCGCTTGCCGACGAGCCTGATGAGCGCGGCTTCCACCGCCCTGTCCGGCACATGCAACGAGCGGATATGATCCCAGCTCGCGGCATTCTCGGAGAAATACTCGGCGGCCCGGTCCTGCCTTTTGCGCTTCACCGCCGCCAGCCGCTCGAGATCGCGCACCACCTGCGGATCGGCCTCGCTTATGCCCGACACCAGGCGCTGCACGAAATCGCGCGAATTATCGATGTCTGTCAGCCTGAAGAAGGCCCAGGACCCCTCCTGGTAGCGGCCGATCAGCCCGGCATCGAGCAAAAGCTTCAGATGGCGCGAGACCCGCGGCTGCGATTGCCCAAGAATCTCCGTGAGGTCGGAAACGGTAAGATCACCGCGCGAAAGCAGCACCAGGATGCGCAGCCGGCTGGATTCGGCCGCCGCCTTCAATGTATCTACCATTGTGTCGAGCGAGACATGCATGAGCGGGTTCTCGTTGAAAGATATAAAGATATGTTTATGTCGATTTTGAAACCCTGGCAAGTGCTATGTCGCTTCCGGACAAGAAAATGGCGCAGCCGTGATCCGCGCCGGGCAAGCGGTTCTTCCGCGGGATGGTGAGGATGTTTGAGACGCGCCAAGGTGAAACGCTTCTTGCAGCCGATCCGGCGCAACTGCGGCCGGACGGCCATGTCGTCTTCATCGGCCGCATCGTTTCGCCCTGGGCGGTCCGCGACGAGTGCCCGAAGAACATGCGCGCCGCCCGCGAGACCGGGCAGGCCGCGACGGTTCTGATCGACGAGCCGTATCGTCCGGGGCTGCAGAACCTGGAACGCGCCAGCCATGTCGTCATCCTGTCCTGGCTCCATCACGCGCCGCGGAATCTGATTGTGCAGAAACCGCGCCACGCGGCTGAACCAAAAGGCGTTTTCTCGCTGCGCTCCCCTGCCCGGCCGAACCCTGTCGGTCTGCATGTGGCGAAGCTCGTCGCTCTCGACATCGAGGCCGGCCGGATCGGGATCGACGCCATCGATGTGCTCGACGGCACGCCGGTCATCGACATCAAGCCCTACTACGCTACGATCGACGCTTTCCCCGAAGCGACCATCGCCGGGCGCGACGAGAAATGAGCGCACCCACCGGCCGCCGCCGCGCCATTGCCAAGGCGCTGACCGCGCTTCTTCCCCTCGCGCCCTATGCCGACATGGAAAAGATCCGCGCCGACGCCGGTTCGGTGCATATGAAGACCCTGCCGCCGACGATCGCGGTGTGGCTGGCGACCATCGCCCATGTCCGCCATGCCCACACCGACTACGAAAAACTGCTCGCCGAAGGCTATGACCGGGATTCGGCACGCTTTTTCGTTATCGGGCGGACCAACGAGGTGCTCACCCGCTGGCGCGCGACACGGCTGCTCCAGGAAGACGACGAGGAAGAATGAAGCTCCAGGCAGCGGCGGGCCCGTTGGACTAAAACGGACTGGTTACAGCAATGATGGGCAACGCCGATGCGCCTAACGACGCACTCCGCTCGCCCAGATCGCTGAGGATCAGCCGCTTTTGCCGGCCAAGCCGCACCGAGGGCCGCAATTCGCCGACATGATCGTAGAGCCGGGCGAGGAGTTGCCTCGGAGCGGCTCCGCCCAGCACGATCATTTCGGGATCGAGCAGGTTTTCGATAGTGACAAGCGCCAGCGAAAGAGCGCGCGCCGCGCCATTCAGCCATTCCTCTTCCGTCGATTCGGCAGTCGTGCCCGGGCATGTTGCCTGAAACCGCCGCAGCGACGAGAGCGACAGATACTGGCCAAGGCATCCACGGTTGCCGCAGTAGCAGGGCGGCCCTTCGGGATCGACGAGCAGATGGCCGAACTCTCCTGCGTTGCCGCTGTTGCCCCGATAGGGCTCGCCTTTCATCACGATGCCGCCGCCGACACCTTCGCCGACGAAGACATAGAAGAAATGATTGGCCTCGCGCGCAACGCCATTCAAT
>NZ_RZTO01000400.1:0-5560 GCF_003997225.1 Mesorhizobium sp. M2C.T.Ca.TU.002.02.1.1 | reverse complement strand
CCCCGGAATAATCGGCATTCTCTTCCTGCGCGGCGATCTTCACATTGGCGTCCGGCTTGTGCTTCTTGAAATCAAGGAAGGACAGGCTGTCGTTGATGGTGGCGTCGGCGCGGCCGGTGAGCAGAAGCTGGATCGACTGGTCGAAGCCGTCGGTGCCGACGAGCTCGGCGCCGTTCTTCTCGGCGAGCTTGCCGAAATTGGAAGTCAGCGACTGCGCCGACTTCTTGCCCTTGAGGTCGGCGAAGGTCTTGATGTCGGTGTTGTCGCCGCGCACGATCAGCACCGCCTTCGAGGCGATGTAGGGATCGGAGAAATCATACTTGGCCTTGCGCGCATCGGTGATGCCGACCTCGTTGATGACGGCGTCGTAGCGGTTGGCGTCGAGGCCGGCGATCAGCCCGTCCCACTTGCCTTCGAGGAACTCGACCTTGACGCCGAGCTTGTCGCCGATGGCCTTGGCGATCTCGACGTCGAAGCCGACCAGCGCGTTGGACTCGTCGTGATAGGTGAAGGGCGCATAGGTGCCTTCAGTGCCGACCTTGAACACCCCGGCCTGCTTGATCTGGTCGAGATTGGCGCCGGCATGGCCGGCGGTGATCGCCAGAACCTGCAGCGTTCCGGCGATAAGGAGCGGTTTGAGCCATTTCATTTTTCTGTGATCCCGTTTTGACCGGTGCCCCGGCACGATTGTGAGAGCCGGAAACTGACAGATAGAAGGCTGCAAAATAAGGAACCAGATTTCAAAAATAGGCTCTGCCAGAAATCTGATTCTCAAAATCGCCCGAGAATCCGCTAACCGGCTTTTCCCCGGCCGATAACAAAATGTTCCCGCTGGCAACATCTGCCCCCTCGGGCGGCGGAACCATCCATGCGCCTGACACGTTGCATCGCTGTTGTAGGGCGTGGCGGTGTCTTTTCAACCATCGTCGGTGCAATCACCGCCAACAGGAGCTGGCATGATCGAGGACGCGGCAGGACGGACACTGGTCCGGGCGGCAATGAGGGCTCCCTATCTCGAGCGCGACGAGGAGCATGTGCTTGCGCTCCGCTGGAAGGAAGAGAACGACCAGCACGCGCTGCACAGGATCACCGTCGCCCATATGCGCCTGGTCATCTCCATGGCCTCGAAATTCCGCCATTACGGCCTGCCGCTCGGCGATCTCATCCAGGAGGGCCATGTCGGCTTGCTCGAGGCGGCGGCGCGTTTCGAGCCTGCGCGGGAAGTGCGCTTCTCGACCTATGCCACCTGGTGGATCCGCGCCTCGATGCAGGATTATATCCTGCGCAACTGGTCGATCGTGCGCGGCGGCACCAGCTCGGCGCAGAAGGCCCTCTTCTTCAATCTCAGGCGCTTGCGCGCCCGCCTTGCCAACGGGGCCGAGCCGCTTTCCAATGCTTCGCTCTACCGCGAGGTCTCGGCGGCGCTCGGCGTTCCGGAGGCCGACGTGGCGATGATGGATTCGCGCCTGTCCTCGCCCGACAGCTCGCTCAACGCGCCCTTGGCCGACGAGAACGGCGCCGCCGAGCGGATGGATTTCCTGGTCTCCGAAGACCCGCTTCCCGACGAGATCGTCGGCGAAAGGATCGATGTCCAGCGCCGGGCCATCTGGCTGAAGAGCGCGCTCGGCGCGCTCAACGCCCGCGAGCTTCGCATCATCGAGGAGCGCAGGCTGAGCGATGACGGCGCCACGCTGGAATCGCTTGGCGAACAGCTCGGCATCTCCAAGGAGCGCGTCCGCCAGATCGAGGCCCGCGCCATGGAAAAGCTGAAGCTGGCCCTGGTGAAACAGAACCCGGAATTCTTGGCGGAGGCCGCCTGACGCTAACCAGCGCTCGACGATAAGATATTAGTAAATAAGAAAATTATCGCCACGGGGGCAATTTTCCTTCATCCTACTTCCGGATTGTGAGGTCTTTAACAGATCATTGCGTCGCAATTGGCCTCTTTGAAGCCTCCAGATCACACACATGGGGGATTTGCCATGCTGCGATGCTGCGCACTCCTTGCTGCTTTGATCCTCGTGGGTCTCACGACGTTCGAAGCGCATGCCGATCGAAGGGTTGCCCTCGTCATCGGCAATTCGCAATACCGCGAGATCCCGGCGCTCAAGAACCCGGACAAGGACGCCGAGGATGTATCGAAGACATTCCGGCTGGCCGGCTTCGAGGTCTTCGCGGCCAAGGACCTCACCAGGCTTCAGTTCGAAGAGCGTTTCCGCAACTACCTGGCGGCAGCGGACGGGGCCGACCTGGCGGTCGTCTATTATTCAGGACACGGCTTTCAGATCGGCGGGGAGAATTTCCTGATCCCGGTCGATGCGTCGCTGAAAGATGCGGCCGACATGGAAGTCCAGGCCATCAAGGTCAATGACATACTGCGGCAGTTGCGCTCGAGATCGAAGATCCAGATGGTCATCCTCGACGCCTGCCGCAACAATCCCTTCCCACGCAAGGACTATTGGCTGCGCGACCAGTTGATCGTCGCCGGCGACAGCGGACTTGCGCAGGTAACCGGTTCGCAGAACACGCTGATTGCCTTTGCCACCGAACCGGGCGCGGTCGCCTATGACGGCTCCGGCGACCTCAGCCCGTTTTCATCGGCCTTCTCCCACCGTGCGCTGGCGCCGGACCAGGAGATACGCTCGGTGATGGCGGCCGTGCGCCGCGATGTGGTCAAGGCGACCAACGGCAAGCAGGTGCCGTGGGAGAACTCATCGCTGATCGACGACGTCGTGCTGATGCGCGGGACCGAGCAACCCGCGCCGCCGCCCGACACTGAGCAGGATCAGCAGACGGCGGAGCGCGGAATCGAAGCCGCCGCCGCTGCCGAAGCGATTGGAAATCGCGACATCCGCGTCCCGGTCGGCGTCGGCCCGGTTCCGCTGAAGCTGGATTTCCCCGCCAAGGATGCCGGGGTCAGCCTCAAACTTGCGAGCTACCCGGCGACGGGAACGCTGTCCCTTCCGGATCGGGTGCTGTCGCCGCAGTCGAGCCTGAAGGCCACCGAGGTCGGCAATCTGCGCTACGAGCCGCAGATCGGCTCCGCCGCTCCCGTCGACATCGGCTTCCAGATCCGCGCGGGCAGCGCCGCGAAACAGGCGACGGTGAAACTGTCGCCAAACGTCGATCCTTGCGACCAGGCCGCCGGCGAGCCTCTCGACCTGCAGGGCGTCGTCCCAGGCCGCTTGCCGAACGAGATCGGCGGCGGCGCTGTCGAAGCCTGCGAGGCGGCGGTGAAATCCTATCCCGACATTGCGCGCTTCCGTTACGAGTTGGGGCGGACGCTTCTGGCATCCGGCAGGATCGACGAAGCCAGACAGGCGATCCAGGAGGCCGCGGACAAGGGACATATCCGCGCCCTGTTCGCGCTCGGCTCTATTGCCTCCGTCGACTTGTCGAAGGCGAATGACCTCTATTCGAAAGCGTCCGACAAGGGAGACCCCTACGCCATGGCTGTCTGGGGCCGCGCTTTGTTCGACGGTCTCGGCGTCCAGCGCGATACCGGCAAGGGGCTCGACCTGCTGCTCCAGGCAGCGGCGATGGGACATGTCGATGCCATGAAGAACCTTGCGATGATCTTCAAGGAAGGCCGCAATGGCGTGCCCACCGACCCGGACCGCGCGCTGGCTTTCCTCAAGGCCGGCATGGAGCGGCAGGACGTGTACTCGATGGGCATCCTGGGCCTTCCCTCGCGCCCCGCGCGTAGTGCTCCGGTGGTCTTGGCGTGCAAGGCCCCGAAGGTCATCACGAAAATAAAGGTGGTCCGCGTGCCGGCGCCGAAGCCGAAGACACCACCTAAAGCGCCTGTCCCACAGCCGGCCGATCCAGTGCCGACCGACAGCGGCCGGGCGCCATGGAGCGGCAGCAATAGTTCCGACCACCCGAGCAACGGCCGCGGCGGCAAAGGCAATAGCGACGGCTGATCATCGCCGTGAGGAGGGGTGTGGGATTGGCCGAAGCGTCGGCCAGTCCCGGCCGCCTGACGGCCTTTCTTACCTGTCGGTGACGATCTTGACCTTGTCGCCGGCCGATACGCTGGCGCCGGGCGACATGGCGTTGAGCACGCGGAAGAGGTCTAGCTTGCGGTCGACGCCGACCATCTGGGCCGCGAGCGAACCCATCGTCTGGCCGGCCTGGACGGTGACGACCCGGATATGCAGCGGCTTCAGCGCCGCCTTCTCGGCCGGGCTTAGCACGCGGAAGGAGCCGCTGACCGAGCGCGCGACCGGGTCCAGCGACGTGCTGGCGGAGGGTGCCGCCGTGAGCAGCCTGTAGACCTGCCCGCCGGCGCGGATCACCGCGATATCGAACTGCCAGCCTTGCGCGCTGGCATGCGCCATGGCCGCCTCGTTGCCGTTGACCGTCTCCTGGCGCACGCTGGCGTCTTCGAGACCTGCCACCCAGCCGCTGCGGATGTAATCGGTGAGCGAGACCGACTTGTCGATCGCCACGCCGTCGAAGCGGATGGCGATGTCGCCCGGCCCGGTCGCGGTCACCGCGGCCGCCGAATTGTCGATGACGAAGCCGTCCGGCACCGTGAAGGAGACGCCGAGATTGGGGTGCATGAAGGTCTGGCCGCGCACATAGCCTTCTTCCGGCGTGTCGCCGTAAAGCAGGCCGTCTATGCCGGCCAGAAATGCGTCGCGATCGCGCGTGCCGACGCCGGGCGGGCCGAAATTGCGCGCAAGGCGCTGCGCCAGCTCGATGCGCTGCGGCGTGTTGGGATGCGTCGCCAGGAAGTCGAGGCTGGCATCGGTGGCGCCGCTGACCGAGCGGAAATCCGTGTAAGCCGACATCGACTGCAGGAAGCGGCCGGCGGCGTAAGGATCGTAACCCGCCTCGCCGATCGACTTGATGCCGATGGCGTCGGCCTGCAGTTCCTGGTTGCGCGAGAATTGCGCCAGCCTCAGCTTGCCGCGGATCAGCGCCGCCTTGGCCGTCGGGCTGTCGCCGAGCACATCGGAAACCACCTTGGTCGCCAGGCCTTCCTCGGCCTCGAGCTGCTGCCGCTGCAGGCCATGGTTGGCGGTGACGTGGCCCATCTCATGCGCGATGACGGCGGCAAGCTCGGAGGAATCGTTGGCCAGCGCCAGCAGCCCGCGCGTCACATAAAGATAGCCGCCCGGCAGCGCGAAGGCGTTGACGTTGGGTGAGTTGAGGATGGTGATGCGATAGGTCTGGGTCGGGTTGGCCGACACCACCGTCAGATTGCCGACGACCTTGGCCACCATGCGTTCCAGCTTCGGATCGGAATATTCGCCGCCATATGTGGCGAGAATCCGTGGATGCTGCGCTTTCGCCATTTCGGCGAGTTTGGCGTTGGCGACGACGTTGTCGACGGTGATCGGCTTGTCGGAAGGCTGGAAGCCGCTCTCCTGCACGTCAGGCGGCGTGAACATCTGGCAGCTGGCCAGCGCCACGGCAACGCCCGCCAGCGCGAAAAATCGTGCCAGTCGCCTCATCCACACTTTCTCAGTGCCGGTCGACAGATCGGCTTCCTTTCGACATCTTTCGGCAAATCACGGCCCAGCCGGACCAGCATGGCCGGACCTAGCCACAC
>NZ_RZTO01000003.1:0-33003 GCF_003997225.1 Mesorhizobium sp. M2C.T.Ca.TU.002.02.1.1 | reverse complement strand
CGGCGACATAGAGCGTCGCCGGGTGGCTGTAGATCTCCTCCGGTGTGCCGAGCTGTTCGATGCGACCGTCGCGCATCACCGCGATCCGGGTCGCCAGCGTCATCGCCTCGATCTGGTCATGCGTGACGTAGACGACCGTGGTGCGCAGCATTTCGTGCAGGCGCTTCAATTCGGTACGCATTTCCAGGCGCAGCTTGGCGTCGAGATTGGAGAGCGGTTCGTCGAACAGGAAGACCTGCGGCTTGCGCACGAGCGCGCGGCCGATGGCGACGCGTTGGCGCTGGCCGCCGGACAACTGGCCGGGCTTGCGGTCGAGCAGATTCTCGATCTGCAAAAGCTTCGCCGTCTCGCGCACCGCCTTGTCGCGCTCTGCGGCGGGAACCTTGCGCATCTCCAGGCCGAAGCCGATGTTGCGGCGCACGGTCAGGTTCGGATAGAGCGCGTAGGACTGGAAGACCATGGCGATGTCGCGGTTCTTCGGATGCACGCCAAGCACCGAGCGCCCGCCGATCTTGACGTCGCCGCTGGTTGCTTCGGCGAGACCGGCGATGATGTTGAGCAGGGTGGACTTGCCGCAGCCCGAGGAGCCGAGCAGCACCAGGAACTCGCCGTTCTCAAGCGCGATGTCGATGCCTTTCAGCGTTTCGACGCTGCCGTAATTCTTGCGGACATCGCGGATTTCAAGCGCGCTCATGGGCGGCATCCTCGAACTGGATTGGCCCGCCATAGTCGCGGGGCAGGGTTGAGATGGCGCGCGACGCCACCTGAATGGCGGCGGAGAGGCAGTCCTCCAGCGACCGCTCTTGCACCAGCGCGGCCAGGAAAGCGGCGTTGAAGACATCACCGGCGCCGATCGTGTCGACGACGGTGACGCGCGGCGCAGGCACTTCGATGAATTTGCCGTCGGCGCCGATGGCAATCGCGCCGTCGGGTCCACGCTTGACGACGACCGTCGCGCCATTCCTCATGCCGTCGCGGATCTTGCGCGCCGCTTCCGCCGGACTTGCGAGACCGGCCAATGTCGTCGTCTCGACCTCGTTGAAGAGCGCCAGTTCGCAGCGCGACAGCCAGTTGCGCGCAGCGGCGCAGTTCGCCTCGGTCCAGCCGTCGATCGGCCAGCCTGTGTCGAGCGCGACGGCGATGCGGTGCGCCTCGGCCCAGTCGAAGAAGGCATCGTAATCGCGCGTCAGGTCGTCGGTGAGAAAAGAGCCGCAGAGCAGCGCATAGCCGCCGGAAAGCCGATTGCCGTCCAGCACGGCGAGCACGTCGGCCAGGCTGAAGCGGGGCAGGTGGCCGCGCGTGGTGAAGAAGGTGCGCTCGCCGTCGGGATGAGTCATGCCGACCGACAATGTCGTGCCTTCTGGACGAACCGGCCAATTTTGCGCCCGGCCTCCGAAGGCTTCGCGCAGCCAGCGCCCGAACTGGTCGTCACCGATATTGGCGGCGATCTCGAAGTCGATGCCCAGCGCCCGCCAGGCAAGCGCCGTATTGCCGGCCTGGCCGCCGACGCGCAGATCGTCGTGGTCGACGACGGTCTCTGTCCCTGCCTTCGGCCAAGGCGCGACCGGGCCGACGATCAGGTCGACATTGACGTTGCCGATCACCGCAAGCGGCCGCATCACTCGCTCCTGGTGATCTTGGTGGTGCGCACCGGCGTTCCGGCGTTCTCGACACGGAAATCGGCGAAGGCGATCATCAGGCGCTGCGCCACCGGCAGCATGGCAAAGACCGCCGCCAGGCCCGCGGCGGGTTTGAAGGCCAGTGTCACGGCACCAGCGACCGGTGGTTTGTCCGAAGCGTCGAACACGATCAGCGGCGCGCCGGTCTCGACAACGGACACGGCCATCGCTGTGACGAGGTCGGCGGTCGGGTCGTTGCCTCGGAAGAGCACGACGCCAATGCTTGGGCCCAGCATCTCCATCGGCCCGTGGCGCAGCTGGCCGCCTTCGAGCGAGAAACAAGGCAGGCGCGACAGTTCGGTGAAGCCGAGCGCAAGGGCTTCAGCCACGCCTTGAAGCTTGCGGCCGGACGTGACGATGGTCGCGACCGTTCTCAGCGCCGCGAGTGCGGCATCGATCTCGGCCGTTTCCGGAGCTTTCAGCGCGGCAAGCGCGGCGCCGGGATCGTCGCCAAGCGCGGCCAGGATGGCGAGGTGCAGGGCGAAGGTCACGGTCAGGCTGCGGGTCGCGGCGAAGGCGAGCTCGGTGCCGCCGGCGCCGACGAGGCAAGGCACCGTGCGGCCGAGGAACGAGCCTTTTTCCAGCGTCAGGCCGAAGGTTTCGGCGCGACCGCCGGTCTCGGCGAACCAGCGCAGCACCTCGGCGCTTTCGCCCGACTGCGAGGTGACGATCACCGTCCTGCCTTCAAGCGGCAGCGGCTGTCCGAGCTGTTCCGACAGCGGCAGCGCGACGGCGTCGATGCCATGGGCGCGATAGAGTGGCTCGACGGCGCGGGCGACGGCATGCGAGGCGCCCATGCCGAGCAGCACAAGCCGACCGGTCTTCCTGATCGAAGCGGCGACCTTGGCGGCTGCCTCCTGATTGCTCTCGAACGAGGCAAGCGCATCCTGATGCTGGCGCGCCATCTCGCGGTCGATCGCGACGAGCCCGGCCGGGCGTTTCTTTTCTCCAGTCATCTTTATCCTTTCACTCCGCCGCTGGTCAGGCCCGAGATCAGCGCGCGTTGCATGACGAGGCCGATCATCACTGGCGGCAAGGCCGCGAGCACGCCAGCGGTGGCGATCAGTCCGTAGTCGGAGACGCGGCCGCCGGCGAGATCGGCGATGGCGACCGTCAGCGTCTTTGCCCGCTGGTCCGAGGTGAAGAGCAGGGCGTAGAAGAACTCATCCCAGGCCAGCAGCACGGCAAACAGCGCCGATGTCGCCACGACGGGCGCGGCCAGCGGCAAGGTGATGATGCGCCAGGTCTGGAGCAGTCCCGCCCCGTCGATCATCGCCGCGGCCTCGATCTCGCGCGGGATGGAATCGAAGCCCGATTTCATCAGCCAGGTGGTGAAGGGCGCGAGGATGGTCAGATAGATCAGCGCCAGGCCAAAGACGTTGTTGAGCAGGCCGAGCCAGGACAGGCCCATATAAAGCGGCACGGAGAGCGCCACCGGCGGCAGCATGTAGGTGGCGATCACCATCGACAGCGACCAGCCGACCGAAGGCGTGCGCGAGACGGCCCAGCCGGCGGGCACGGCAAGGACGACAGCGGCAAGAGTCGCCATGCCGGCGACCTCCAGGCTGTTGCGCAGCGATGACGTAAAGGCCGCGCCGGCGCTGTTTTCGGCCCTCGACAGAAGCTGCGCGTAACGGGAGAAATCGGCCGCCTGCGGCCACCAGCGCAGCGGCTTGGCGGCAAGATCGGCAGCCGGCGATATGCTCATGACGAAGAGCCAGGCGAGCGGCGCCAGGATCACGGCGGCGAGCAGGATGGCGCAGGCATAGACGAAGACGGTGAAGACCGGGCTTCTGCGTTCCATCAGGTCGCGCTCCCGGCGGTTTTCCTCACCAGCGTCGCATAGGCGACGGCGAGCACGGTGACGAGCAAGGTGACGATCAGCGCCAGCGAGGCGCCGGAGCCGGCGCGCTGGAAGGAGAAGGCTTCCTGGTAGACGAGGATCGACAGCGAGCGCGTGCTGTTGGCGGGGCCGCCGCGTGTCATCACCCAGATGATGTCGAAAACCTTGAAGGCTTCGATGGTGCGCAGCACCAGCGCCACCATCAGCGGGCCCGCAAGATAGGGCAGGATCACGAAACGGAAGCGGTTGAACGGCCCGGCGCCGTCGACAAGCGCCGCGGCGGTGATGTCGCGCGGCACGGCCTGCAGGGCGGCGAGCGCGATCAGCGCGACAAGCGGAAAATTCTTCCAGCAATCGGCGACGATCAACGCCGCGAGCGCCGTGCCGGGCTCACCCAGCCAGGAACGATAGTCGTCGATGAGATGGAGTTGCGTCAGCGCCGCGTTCAGCGCCCCATATTCGGGATTGTAGATCAGCCGCCAGAGCGTCGCGTTGACGACGGTGGGCAGCGCCCAGGGCAGGATCATCAGTCCGCGCAACACGGCACGGCCGCGGAACTCCTGGTTGAGCAGGAGGGCCGCGAGCACGCCGATCACCATCTCGGCGGCGACCGAGATGACGGCGAACCAGGTGGTGGTGACCAGGGTGCGGGTGAAATTCGAGCTCGTCAGCAACTTGGTGTAGTTGTCGAAGCCGACATAGTTGCCCGCCGTGCCGACCAGTTGGGCGTCGGTGAAGGAAAGCCTGACGGTATCGACCAATGGCCAACCGATAACGGCGACCATGACCACCAGAAGCGGCAGCATCAACAGCCACGCGCGAGTCGTCATCCAGGTGCCTGACATCAGAGGCGCCTCTCTCCCGTCATCCGGTCAGAGCGGTTCACCGTTTCACGGAAACGGCGAACCGCTCTATCTCTTTGTTTTAACGCAATTCCGGACGGAAAACCGCTTCACACTTTTCCTGGAATTGCTCTCGAAATAGCACGGGCGGCGCTCGTCGATGAGGCCGCCCGCGTCGAGGAACGCCAGATCAGAGGCCGCTGTTTTCGGCGGCGGTCTTGAGCGCGTCCTCTGGCGTCGTCTGGCCGAGCAGCGATTCCTGGATCGCCTGCTGCAGCGCCGTCGAGAGCTGCTGGTATTTCGGCGTGGTCGGGCGCGGATACATCGCCGCAAGACCGAGCTTGGCGGCGGCAATCAGCTCTTCCTGGCCCTTGGTGACGGCCGGATCGTCATAGGACGAGGCCCAGATCGGCAGCGAGAGCTTGGCATACTGGTTCTGCGTCGCCTGCGAGGTCATGAACTCGATGTACTTCCAGGCTTCGTCCTGATGCTTCGACACCGCCGTGACGCCGAGGCCCATCGAGCCGTTGACGGCGGACACCTCGCTGGTGCCGGCGACGCCCGGCGCCGGCACGACGCCGACCTTGCCGGCGACCTTCGAATCCTTCGGGTCGTTGGCCATGTTGTACATGTAGGTCCAGTTCAGCGCGAACGCAGCGTCGCCGTTCTCGAACACCTTGCGGACGTCCTCTTCCAGGAATTCCTTGGAATTCGGATTGGTCAGGCCCGATTTGTAGCTGTCGACCATGTATTTCAGCGCCGACACGCCGCCGCCATTCTGGAAGTCGGGCTTGCCGTCCTTGAGGAAGTCGCCGCCATAGGCGCTGACCAGCGTGGTGTAATCGCAGACGGCTGCTTCGGCCTGCGACCAGCTCCAGGCGATCGGCGTCTTCAGCAACCCCTTGTCCTGGATGATCTTGGCCTGTTGGCCGAGCTCCTCCCAGGTCTTCGGCGGCGCCTTGATGCCGGCCTTTTCCAGGATTTCCTTGTTGTAGAACAGGTATTTGGTGTCGAGGATCCACGGCATGCCGTAATACTTGCCGTCATACTGGACGGTGGTCCAGGCGCCGGGCAGCACGCCCTTCTTCATGTCGTCGGTGATCTTCGACGACACGTCGACCAGCACCTTGTTGGTGGCGTATTCGGCAGGCCAGATGACGTCGAACAGCACCACGTCATAGCCGCCGCCGGATCCCTGGGCGAGCACGGTCTTGTCGTGCAGGCCTTCATAGGGAACGAATTCGAGGTTTACCTTGATGTCCGGATTGGCCTTGGTGAAAGCCTCCGTCATCGAGCGCACGTCAGCCTCGCTGTAGGCGGCCTGCGCCATGAAGAGCGCGTTCAAGGTGGTTTCGGCGAAGGCGTGGGGGACGAACAGCCCGCCGACGAACACCGCGCCCAGAAGTGTCTTACCGATCGATTTCAGCATTTGTCTTTCTCCCATTTTAGACATCTGCAAGGGAGCGGCCAGCCGCTTCCTCGAATTCGCTTCGCGTGACCGGATCCGTCCTCAGCGGCGTGCGGCGGAGCCCGAAAGCCTTGCCGTCTTTTTGTAGAGCCGCGCGGGCCTCACCTATTAAGTCAATTCGCTTGACTTAATTAGTCGATCAATCCTTTAATGGAGTCAAGAGGGGAAGCGACGGTGCACGATATCAGCCCGATCCGTGCCAAGAGCGGCACCAACCAGGAGGGTACCAGCGCGCATAACCGCCGCGTCATGATCGAGGCGCTGCGGCTCAACGGCGCGCTGTCGCGCGCGGACCTGGCGCGGGCGACGCAGCTCACCAAGCAGGCGGTTTCCAACATCGTCGAGGATCTCGAGCGGGACGGCCTGGTCGTGGCCCTGGATGCGGTGCGCAAGGGCAGGGGGCAACCTTTCACGCCCTATCGGCTGGTACCCGAAGGGGCGTTCGCCATCGGGCTGCAGATCGACCGGCATTTGACGCGCGTCGTGGTGGTCGACCTCGTCGGCAAGGTGATCGCGCGCGCCGAGGCAGGTCTGCCACTCGACGAGCCATCAGCCGGCGTCAAGATCATCCTCGGCCTAGTCGACCGCGTCAGGCGGGAGTTGGCTTCCTTGTTCGCCCAGTCCGAGCGGCGGCTGGTCGGCCTTGGCGTCGCCATGCCGGGGCCGTTCGGCCTAAGGGAATCCGACGACAAATGGATGATGCCCGCCTGGCAGCAATTCCCGCTGCTCGAGACGCTTGCCGCCGGCACCGGATTGAATGTCGGGCTGCAGAACGATGCCGCTGCGTGCGCCACGGCAGAGCGCATCGTCGGTGCCGCGCACGGCGTCGACCATGCGGTCTGCCTTTATGTCGGCTATGGCATCGCCGCGGGGCTTATCCTGAACGGCGAGCTCTACAATGGCGGCAACGGCAATGCCGGCGAGATCGGCAGGGCATTGCTGTCGCCGGCCGGACCCGGCTCGACGCCGTTGGAGCACCGCGCCTCGCTCGCCTCGCTCTATCAGCATCTCGGCCTCGACCCCACCGAGAGTGGGCTTTATGAGACGCTCGGCGCGCTGGCGCTCGCGCAAGACCCGAGGGTCATAAGCTGGGTCGAAAGAGCCGCGTCCGACCTGCGCTGGAGCGTGCATCTGATCGAAACGATCTTCGACCCGCAAACCGTCATCCTCACCAGCAGCGCGCCCGAGGCCCTGGCCCGGCTCCTGCTTCAGGCCATGCATCCGCTGCTGCCGTCGATCGCGGACCGGCCGGTCCGGCGCCTGCCGCGGCTGCAACTGGGCACCACCGATCCCTGGGCGATCGCGGTGGGCGCCGCGGCAGAGCCGATCAGCCGGGCTTTCGATCCGCGTTTTTCCGCTATCCTGAAGGCCGGATAGAGCCGGTCAGTCCATCGCTTGCGTGGTGCTGGCGGCGAAAGCCGCGTCGATGATGGCGAGCTTGACCGCCTGCGCGGTGAGGTATTCGCCATAGAATTCGTTCGAGATCCACATGACGGAATTGCCGCGCTGCCCCAGCCAGCCGACGCTGCCAAGCGCCTCGGCATCGCGCAATTTGCGCGCAAGGTGGGTGCGCGACAGCTTCAGCCATCTGGCGAAATCGCCGATCGACAGCACACCGGTCGGTATACGCTCCTGGCCGGCATTCTGAGGGTCGACGCCCGAGATCAGCCAATCCATGACGACGCCGCCATTGTTGAGCCAGGTGAACAGCGAAAAAGTCTGTTGCGGCTCGCGCACCGGCACGGAGGAAACCAGCCCGTCCGAGATCAACGGCTGCAATTGCGCCAGCAATTGCGGCCGTGCCCGGAATGTTTCCAGCCGGTGCCCGGCGTCAAGAGCATCGAGCGTGCTTAGATGCATATGGATCCAGCCGATCAACGGCTCCAGGGTGATGGCGGGCAGCCGCAAAGGGCGAATGCGGCCGTCGTCGCCCGCCGGCCCGACCTCGATGAAATTGTAGTGCTGCATTTCCTTGATGAAGGCATGAGCCGTGTTCCGGCTCGCCACCGCATGCCGGACGGTGACGTCGACAAAACGCGCCGCCGTCAGTTCCTTGCGGTAGTCGCTGGGGTCCCTGCGAAAATACAAGGCAAGACCGATATGGGCCATCAGCCAGCGCTGCTGGGTGGCAAAGACCGAGGAAGCCCGCGGGTTTCCTTGATAGGCCTGTTGCATCGCCAAGGCCTGTGCGCGCACGCAAGCGGGCAATGCCGGGTGACCGGCAATGTCTTCGTAGGTCAACGCACCCTCCCAGCTTCCACCCAAAGATGCTGTATGCTCGCACGTTGCGGATAGCAGTTTTGGCCCGCACTCGCCAGCGGGGCCGCGCCGTTGCGGTGGTCAGCGCTCTTTCAGAGCTGAGAGACAGGCCTCGAACGCTTCGTCGACGACGGCCAGCTTGGCTGCCTGGACGGCCATGTATTCGTCGAAGAAAGCCCTCGAAACCCACATCACGGAATGACCGCGCTGGCCGACCCAGCCGATGCTGCCGAGCGCCTCGGCATCATGCAGCTTGCGCGCCAGATGCGTGCGGGAGAGCTTCAGCCAGTGCGCGAACTCGCCGACCGAAATGACGCTGGTCGGTATCCTGTCGAGATGGGCGTCCTCCGGATCGATGCCGGACATCAGCCAGTCCATGACGATGCCGCCGTTGTTCAGCCAGATAAATAACGAGAAAGTCGGTCCGGGCTCCCGCACGCCGTCGCTGGCGAGCAATCCGTCGGCGATCAGGGGCTGCAGGGTGGGGAGCATTTCGGGCTGATCGAGGAAGGCCGCCAGCCGGGTTCCGCCATCTATGCGGTCGAGCGTTCTCAGATGCGCGTAGATCCAGTTGGTAAAGGTCTCGATGGTGGCCGCCGTGACCTGCATGGGGTGGGCGCGGCCGTCGCCGCCGGCCGAGATATATTCGGCGATGTTGTAATGCAGCATCTCCTTGACGAAGGCTTCGGCGGTGTTGCGGCTGGCCACCGAATGGCGGCGCACGGCCTCGATGAAGCGCGCCATCGTCATCTCTGTGCGGCGGTCGTTGGGATCGCGCCGGAAATGCAACGCCAGGCCGACATGGCCAAGCAGCCAGCGCTGCTGGGTGGCGAAGACGGCGGCCAGCCGCGGAGTCGTTTCGTAGACACGGATGAGCGCGCGCGACTGTTCCTGCACACTGCGAAGCGCTGCCGGATGACGGGCGATCTCTGCGGCACTCAGCGGCATTCCTTGCGGCACTCCATGCGATTCCAAGCAACGACAAATGAAGATTCCCAGTCTTGGCCGGTCGTGTCCAGTTGCCCATTGGGACAACGAACGATTAGGTGGTGAATTCGTTGCTAACTCTTTGCATCGGTTCGCGAAACCCGTCCCAATAATAGTCGGACCCGCAGCCCCGCGTTGAATTGACGAGTCCCGATGAGCGCGCCACCGGCGTGGGCTGTTTCCGCCGGACCACCGGGGACGATCTTAGATATGTCTGCCCTTGCCGTTGGCTGAGCAGCCTGCCGGCCCGTTTCCGGGGTTTTGCGACGACACGCATGTACAAGGGCGGCGAGCCCGGCAATGCCCCGTCGACGGTTTTCGGCATCACGACGCTCGAATTGGGATGATCGCGCGGCACGACGCGCTGAGATCATTGTTTTGCCTGGCTGGTCCATGCGACATGGCCCAATGACGTGGTTGCTTTGCCGAACTGCGTTGCGTGGAGGTTAGCGAATGGCTGGCAGGACGGTCTTGATCGCCGGCGGCGCCGGGGGAATGGGTCTCGCGACCGGGCTGCGTTTCGCAGCTGACGGCGAGCGGATCGCGCTTGCCGATCTTGCCGGTCCCAGGCTCGACGCCGCCGTGGCGAAGATTGCCGCGACCGGGGCGGACGCGATCGGTTTGCCGCTCGATATCCGCTCCGTCGCCGCCTGCCGCGACTTGGTGGGCAAGGCCAGGGACTGGGGCGGGGCGCTCGACATCCTCGTCAACGCCGCCGGCGTCTGGCTCGAGGGACCGGCGAGCGAGGTCGCAGAAGACCAGTGGGACCTTGTGCTGGACGTCAATCTCAAGGGCGCGTTCTTCCTGATCTCGGCGGCCATCCCGCATCTGGCGGCGGCGCAGGGCGTGATCGTCAACATCGCGTCCGACGCCGGCATCGTCGGCAACAACGGGGCGTCCGTCTATTGCGCCTCGAAAGGCGGGCTGGTGCTCTTGACCAAGGCTCTTGCCCTGGAACTCGCCCCGCAAGGCATCAGGGTCAACGCCGTCTGCCCCGGCGACACGGCGACGCCGATGATCGAATATCAGGCCAAGACCTATGGCGCAGACGACCCCGACGGCTACAAGCGCCGGCTTCTCGGGCACTATCCGCAGGGCGACAAAGCAAGGTTCATCCAGGTGGAAGAGATCGCTTCCTTCATCCACTATCTTTGCCAGCCAGGCGCGGCGCCGATCACCGGGGCCGCGCTTTCGATCGATTTCGGCGTCAGTGCCGGTTATTGAACCCAGGGATCGGTTTCATCGCGATTGCCTGTAGTGGCTGCCGGCATCCTAACGGTGGAGAAGAAATGATCGTGTTCCGCAAGTCTCGCAGGGCGCTGGTGACCGGCGCGGGCGCCGCCGACGGCATCGGCATCGCAACCGCGCGGGCGCTGGGCGAGGCCGGTCTTTCGGTCGTCATCACCGCTTCCTCCGCACGCGTCGAGCAACGCGCGGAGGAATTGCGGGGGGAGGGGCTCGATATAAGCGCTGTCGTGGCCGACCTGACGCTTTCCAGTGATGTCGAGCGGCTAAGCGCCGAAACCGGCGAAATCGACATCCTGGTAAACAATGCCGGGATGGGCACCGTTGCCCAGCCGGCATTGCAGCGGCGGTTTCTCGATCTCAGCGAAAGCGACTGGGATCGCGGCATCGATGTCAGCCTAAAGACCGCCTTCTTGAGCACGCGCGGATTCCTGGCCGGCATGGTGGAGCGCGGCCATGGGCGCGTCGTCAACATGGCCTCGGTGACGGGGCCTTACGTTTCCAACGAAGGCGAAGCCGCCTATTCGGCGGCCAAGGCCGGCTTGATCGGGCTGACGCATGCGCTCGCCCTGGAGGTCGGCCGCAGCGGCGTCACGGTCAACGCCGTGGCGCCAGGCTGGATCGCGACGGGCGCCTCGACGCCGGAAGAGCTCGTCGCTGCCCGGAACACGCCACTCGGCCGCGCCGGCAGCCCCGCGGAAGTCGCGGCCGCCGTGCTATTCCTGGCCTCCGACGCGGCGAGCTATGTCAACGGCGCGGTGCTGGTCGTGGACGGCGGCAACATCCTGCAGGAGCGCAAGGGATGAGCGCTGGGACGCGCGACCAATAGTCAGGGGCAGTTCTGTCGCCTATACAGGCGTTTTTTCAACCCGATCGTCGTTCCGTGACCCCTGCCGCCCGCCTGCAAGCCACAATCGAACTTATGGATGAAGTCGATAGCGTTCCGCGTCCCGCGGATGCCGTCGTCTCGGCCTGGTTTCGGGCCCGGCGCTATATCGGCGACACCGACCGTGGCCAGATTCTGGAGCTGCTTTATGCGCTTCTGCGACATCATGCGCGGCTTGGCTGGTGGCTAGCCAGGCATGGGCGCGAGGACAAGCCCCGCAACCGGCTGCTTGCATGGCTGACGCTCAAGGAAGGCAGGACGCCCGATCAGATCGAACGCTTGTTCAATGGCGTGAAATTCGCGCCTGCGATCCTGACGGGTCAAGAGCACGCGCTGCTGGTCAAATTGCAGGGATCCACGATCGACCATCCCGGCATGCCGGAAGAGGTGCGCCTCGAATGTCCGCCCTGGGCGGCCGATCCGCTGCGACGCCGTTTCAAGGAAGCGTTCGGCCAAGAGATGGCCGCGCTTCTGACGCCGGCGCCGCTCGACCTACGCGTCAATCCGATCAAGTCGACACGCGAGGCCATGCTTGGCGCGCTGAAGGACCTTGGCCTGCGGGCGCAGCCGTCGGCCATGGCTCCTTACGGCATTCGCGTGCAGGAGCGCCCCTCGCTGGCCAGCCTGCCGATGCTGAAGAGCGGTGAGGTCGAGATCCAGGACGAGGGCTCGCAGCTTGTCGCCATGTTGGTCGATGCCCGGCCGGGCGAGCGCGTGGTCGATTTTTGCGCCGGAGCCGGCGGCAAGACACTGGCCATCGCCGCGCAGATGAACAACAAGGGCCATGTCGTCGCCTGCGACGTCATGGAAGGCCGTTTGAAGCGCGGCGCCGAACGCTTCCGGCAGGCAGGATTGCACAATATCGAGACCCGGCTCCTGGCCGGCGAGACGGATCGGTGGATCAAACGCCACAAGGCTGGTTTCGATCGCGTGCTGGTCGACGCGCCATGCAGCGGCACCGGCACCTGGCGACGCAATCCCGATGCACGCTGGCGCGCGCCGGAGGAACAGGGCCTGGACAATCTCGTGTCGTTGCAGGGCCGGATCCTGGCGAGCGCGGCGCGCCTGGTGAAGCCCGGCGGACGGCTGGTCTACGCGACATGCTCCATGCTGTCGGAAGAGAATGAGGAGCAGGTGGCCGCTTTCCTTGCGGCGTATCCCGCTTTTCGTGTCGTGCCGCTCAACGAGGCCGCGCCGCGGCTGACCAATTCATCCCATTCGCACTACCTGTCGCTGACGCCCGCCCGCAACGACACCGACGGTTTCTTTGCCGCTGTTATGCGGCGAGAGGAGGCGCGCTCCCAAGCGAGGCCGCCCATAGCCATTCGCGATCCATTTCTTGAATGATCCGAATGGGACCGGGAGCAGTCGGGCAGCTTTCGGGCAATCGACTGGCCAAACGGTTATTTTGATCAGAGGCCGAGAGGCGAGCTTGTGCGCAGAGCATCATCTTGATTGCGACATTAGCGAGCGGATAAAGAATCATAGTTTCACATAAGGGCGCAAAGCGATGGCTAATGGGCGGGAAGGCTTTTACACCGACGATTTCATGTTCGATCTCACGGGCATCGAACAACAACCGGCGACGCTGTATCAGTACACTTCGGTCGAAAGCCTAAGAAGATCCTTGCGAGCCGGAGCCTGCGCTTTTCCGCGGCTGGACAAGGTGAACGATCCTGAGGAAGCGACTGCGCTGGCGGCGTGGGCGTCGTATCGAAATGGTGGAAGAAGTGACTCGTCGTGCGGTTATAGAGCAGATCTACGGCAATGCACTTGCGAAAGCCCGTTACATCCAGATCGAGGATGACCTCCGCAAATTCGCCTCGGAGGATATGGTTTTCGCATTCGATCCCAGCGGCACCCAACTGTTCTCGCTCATGGAACTGCGGCAGTCCTACGCTAGGCGAGGCGTCCACCTGCTGGAGTCGATCTATCTTCTTCTCGAAGCCGATGAGATCATTCCTGCAGCGATCATTGGGAGATCTCTTATTGAAACGATCGCAATGGGTTCACTCTTCCTGAGTGAGATGGCTGATTGCGTTCGGGCAGCGAACAGGGAGCGCTTGGAACAGCGCTTGACGCGCTTCTTCGCAGGAGTGGCCGGCCGCGATCCGAAACCGATCCACGTGATGGATGCCATCCGGCATCTCCACAAGTTAGATGCCGAGTACGTCGCGCACTTGGATCGCAAATTTGGAATCTTTTCTGGGTTGGACAAGATACGACAATCGCGTGCCAACGGCGAACCGATAGAGAGCCATGCCGATCTGCTCTCAATGGTAGCGGTCTATGACAGGCTATCGGAAATAGCGCATCCCAACGGCACTGGCGTGCAGTACCTTTACCCCGATCCTAGAAACGAAGACGCTAAAGTCAAAGGTATACGGCAGTACTACAAGCGGCTGGCGGTATCCGCAACATGGCAATGCAAGCATCTCCTGGAGGCACTTGAAGAGACACGGAATCTGCCCGGACAGTATCGCTCCAATATCGGCGTGCCCTCCGATGGAAATTCGTGATGTACGCCTGCCGGCTCGCGACGAACGACCCAAACCGGTATATCGTCGTGCTCGACGACGGCCCTCATGATTCGTAGGTGCGAACGTGCGTTGTTTGTCGGAGGCAGCTCTTCTACGGGCGTTTGGTCTTGGAACTCACCTACGATTTACCGTCAATGCGTAAGATTGCCGGCGACCGAAATTCGGCTCGGAAGAAGCTCGGCGATGAGCTCGCAGATGCATTCTTGAGTCTCATTGCCGACATGAGGAATGCGATGTACTTAGGCGAACTCCTCGAGTCTCCAACAGTTATTGGGGGCAGTCCATTGCTGCTGCAATACCCGTTGGCATCGGGATGCATTCTCGAAATTCAGCCTCTCGCAAATGGCTTGGTCGACCAGGAGAGCTGGTCGACCACTCACAGGATAAAACTGGTGCGCATCGTCAAGGAAGGGGCGAAGCTAATATGACCGTCGAGCCGAATTGGGCGTCTCCACCTGGCGCCACGATAGCCCGCGTGATGAAAATGCGTGAGATCGATGCCGCTGAACTCGCTGACGCGATGAACCTTTCGGCCGAAGATTTCGACTCCTTGTTGCGCGGGCGGCACAGGCTGAACAAGGAAATGGCGGCCGTGCTTGCGGACAACCTGGGGTCAACGGCACGGTTCTGGTTGGCACGGGATAAGGATTACATCCGCGAGTTGGCGCGGCTCGGGCAGACCGATGTAATGGATGCCAACAACTGGCTCCAATCGATGCCCTTGTCCTCCATGCGCCGTTTCGGCTGGTTGCCGAAGGACAGCCGAACGAGGCAGGCGCAGATGAAGGATCTATTGGCTTTCTTCGATTGCGATTCCCTGCAAAATTGGGGGCTGCGCTATTCCTCCGGGGTGGGCGCGGTAGCCTTTCGGACCTCGCTTGCCTTCGCTTCAGATGGGATGGCGACGCTGGTTTGGCTAAGGGCTGGTGAAGTTCAACTGCCAACCTCCGCAGTCAAGTTCGATCGCACGCGATTCAAGCAGATACTGCCTTCGTTAAAAAGACTCTCGGCCTTTAAGCAGCCTTCCCGCATGCTCGAGCGACTACGCGAGGCATGTCTAAAGGTCGGCGTCCTAGTGACTACGGCACGAGCTCCCGAGGGATGTCGCGCGAGCGGCGCTTCGTGGTTCGACTCAGCCGGTCGGCCAGTTATCCACTTGAGCTTCAGGCATCTTTCGGAGGATCATTTCTGGTTCACGTTCTTTCATGAGGCCGCGCATGTGCTTCTCCATGGCGAGAACCACATTGATGGCGAGGGCTCCGAGACTATGGGGTCCGACACGGAAAGGCAGGAGGCCGAGGCGAATGCCTACGCGCAGACCTTACTACTCCCGGATGAGATCAGAGAGCCCTTATTGGCGCGGCGAGCGATATCGGCAAAGCTGGTGGTCGACGCGGCGCGTGCCGCAAGAGTAACGGCAGGAGTGGTCGTCGGGCAGCTTGAGCGCGCCGGTGCCATCGCGCACGGGAAGCTATCCTTTCTCAAGCATCGGTATCGCTGGACAAGCGACCCCTACGTCCCCGAACTTGTCGAGTTCTAGCCCCTGAAATAGACGTACCTATCGGGATGCTTTTGCCAATTGCAGAGACTGTCTTCCAACACCTGCTTGCCCACCTCTAAGTAGTCGTCCAAGCCATCGACCCGTTTGCCGAGACCTGTCGCGCCAGTTCTGAATTTTCGGTCTCCATGGAACAGCAGCTTGGCGCCGGCAAGCGGCCCCGTGGCCCCGGGCAGGTAAACGCTTCCGGGGAGGATAGGCGCCAGCTGTAGCTTGCCCGCCATTGTCAGGAAATCAAACTTGCCGAGTCTTCCGAACCCGTAAACGGCCTTCATTGACAGGTAGAGTGCATTGAATGTGGCGGTCGGATCCTGGCCGACTTCCAGATGTACCTGCCTCGTTCTGGCGCTGAATCCCCCCGCTTCGAATTGCCATTCGTGGAAACTCCGGAACACGCGAGCGATCAACTCGGCGTTCTTGCTTTGGTATTGTCGGTGGTTCGAGAAGCGCCCAGACAATTCCGGATCGGCCAGCGCTTGCTGGTTGGCCGCCAGCATCGCTTCGAACCTTGGCCGTGCAGCCCCGTATTGGTCGGCCGTCCAGACCGGACCCTGGCCAAACGAACCGAAGACGTTCGCGGCCAGCTTCCAACCGTCCCTTACATGCTTCCCGAAATGGGTAGCGATAAAAGTCATCCAGACAGCTTCTTCCAATTCCCCCTTCCGGAGCAGAAAGATCGCGCCTCTAAGCGGATCGAAATCGGCGAGGTATGGGTCGATGCGATCCGCAGCGATTGGCCGAAGGTGCAGCGCGTTGATGTATTCGATGCGGCGCAGGCTGGAGACCATCTGATAGATCAGTGTCTTGCGCCAAGCGGGATCGACCACACCGGGAAGCGGCCCGAGGTCGGCTTCGTACTGAGCGAGTCTTTCGAGCAGATCGTTCGGACGATCCTTATGCGCTCCTCGTGGTATCTTAGTCATCGTTCTTGAAGAAATCCTTTGTGACGGCGGGCAGTTTCCGCTTCGCGATGCGGTCCAGGATGTAGAGTCGGTAAGCGGGAGCATGGATGTTGTCCAACAGCCCCTCGAGGTTCGCAGATTCTCCGTCCTTCACTGCCATCGCATGCGCGCGAAGCAGGACAATGAAGTCATTCCAATACGGATCAAGCCAAGGGGGTGGAGCGTACTCGAGGTTGCCCAACCGAAGTTGGTTTTCTGCCTGAACCAACTCGCGTATCGATGTCCAAGGGTCTCCCTTGGGCATGGCCGGCATGGGAACTGTGTCGTGCAAGCCCTCATCGAGATACTTCTGCGCCAACGTGCGAGACTTGAGCCCTCCGGGATCTTCTTCGTCGTCGTAAAGATGCAGACTGGCCACCGAGTGCTGGTATCGCCCGACTTCGACTCCAAGTTCCCTGCCCGCGATTTCCTGCATCATGGTGAAGGCGAAGACATCGTGCGGAAGACCTAGATACGCGTCGTTGGACCGCATGTGCACATGCATCTCAAGCTTGTTGCGAATGGCGAATTGGATCGTGCAAGTGCACGGGACGTCCTTTGTTTCCTTGTTACCATCAGCATTCGCGTAAATCTGGATCACCGCGTTCCGCGAGCCGCTTCGGGCCTTCAGGACGTCGATTACGCGTTGCCACTCGTCCGACGCCGGCCCCACCGTCATGCATCTACTTCTAGAGAATATTCTAGGCCCGTACGCTCCGTTGAGCGTCGCGCCGTCGTCGGAGAACTCGTGATATTTCTCTATGTAGTACTGGATCTGCTCAAGAGCGTCGCTACCGGATAGATACCACACGAGCTCCCCTATAGCGCTGTAAACTTTGGAGCGTACCATGGACCTACCCAGGCGAGCTCTGGGGTTGCTCAATTGAAGCAACGCGCCGAAGACCTCGGTGCTGTCCCCCTTCTTGGACCTTACGCGATTATTCTCTCGATTTCCCGAAAGGAGCCTTGTGAATACGGCCCGCATCAGATCGTCGATGTTGTCGGCGGACGCGTGGAACATCAAATGGCTGGAATCGTTTCCGTTGATCAAAAGGCATAATACTAGAGTTAATTCGATCCAGACAAACGCGCCAAGCATTTATTCACAGCCGGTGCTTTTGGACGGAATAGCCGAGAAGTAGACGGAGCATTTGGCTTCAGGAGGCGGAACGTCCCAGCACAGTCCAAACGCCGTCGCCGGCTATATCTGCTGCCGGAGAGTGGAAAGTTGGTCTCTACGGCCGGCATGAGGCGCCCATGTGCCGGCGAAAGCGAATCTGCTTGTGGCTCGGATCGCCACTCGGCAAATCAGCCATGCTGGCGGAACGTTACGCCTCACTTCTTCGGGAAGGGCACGCCCTTGGTGGTGAACCTCTGTCCCCTGCCTATGGGGCGCACGGGACGCTTCGTGCCGGCGGCCTTGCCGGTTCCGGGCGGCTGGTGGGCGGGCACGAGCTGGTCGGGGCGGGGGCCGATGAGGTCGGCGCGGCCCATTTCCTTCAAGGCATCGCGCAGCAGCGGCCAATTGTCGGGGTCGTGGTAGCGCAGGAATGCCTTGTGCAAGCGGCGCTGCCGCGCGCCGCGCACGGTCTCGACCTTGTCGGTCGCGCCGCGCCGCACGCCTTTCAGCGTGTTGACGCCGGTGTGGTACATGGCCGTCGCGGTCGCCATGGGCGAAGGCAGGAAGGTCTGCACCTGGTCGGCGCGGTAGCGGTTCTTCTTCAGCCAGAGCGCCAGGTTCATCATGTCCTCGTCGGTCGTGCCGGGATGGGCGGCGATGAAATACGGAATGAGATAGTATTTCTTGCCGGCTTCCTTGGCGGCTGCGTCGAACATCTCCTTGAAGCGGTCATAGGCGCCGATGCCGGGCTTCATCATCTTGTCGAGCGGGCCGCGCTCGGTGTGCTCTGGCGCGATCTTGAGATAGCCGCCGACATGGTGGGTCACCAGTTCCTTGACATATTCGGGGCTCTTGACGGCCAGGTCGTAGCGCACGCCGGAGGCGACCATCACCTTCTTGACGCCCTTGACCTCGCGGACCTTGCGATAGAGCCGGATCAGGTCGTCATGCGAGGTGTTGAGGTTGGGGCAGATGTCGGGAAACACACAGGACGGCAGCCGGCAGGCCGCCTCGATCTTGGGGTCCTTGCAGGCCATCCGGTACATATTGGCGGTCGGCCCGCCGATATCGGAGATCACGCCGGTGAAGCCCGGGGTCTTGTCGCGGATCTTTTCGATCTCGCGCAGGATCGAGCCCTCGGAGCGGTTCTGGATGATGCGGCCTTCGTGCTCGGTGATCGAGCAGAAGGTGCAGCCGCCGAAGCAGCCGCGCATCACCGTCACCGAGAACTTGATCATGTCCCAGGCGGGGATCTTGGCATCGCCATAGGACGGGTGCGGCGCGCGCGCGTAGGGCAGGTCGTAGACGGCGTCCATCTCGTCGGAAGTCAGCGGGATGGGCGGCGGATTGAGCCACAGGTCGCGGTCGCCATGGCGCTGGACGAGCGGGCGGGCATTGCCGGGGTTGGCCTCGCGGTGCAGCACGCGCGAAGCGCGGGCATAGGCGTCGCGATCGTCCTCGACCTGTTCGAAGGACGGCAGCCGGATCACGATGTCGCCGGGCTTGCGGCTCGCGCCCTCGTCGGCGGAATCGAGATCGTCTGCGTGGAGCTCAGTGAAGTGCTCGGGCACGCGGCGGAACAGGGCGACGCCCCTGACGGAATCGAGCTGGCGTGGCGTCTCGCCGGCGGCGAGCCGGTTCGCCACCTCGACGACGGCGCGCTCGGCATTGCCGTAGATCAACAGGTCGGCCTTGGCATCGGCCAGAATCGAGCGGCGCACCTTGTCGGACCAGTAGTCGTAGTGGGCGATGCGGCGCAGCGAGGCTTCGATGCCGCCCAAAACCACCGGCACGTCCTTGTAGGCCTCGCGGCAGCGCTGCGTATAGACGATGGTGCAGCGGTCCGGCCGCTTGCCGCCCTCACCGCCCGCCGTATAGGCGTCGTCACGGCGGATCTTGTGGTCCGAGGTGTAGCGGTTGACCATGGAATCCATTGCCGCCGGTGACGCCGAAGAACAGTCTCGGCCTGCCCAGCGCCTTGAACGGCTCCGCCGACTGCCAGTCGGGCTGCGAGATGATGCCGACCCGGAAGCCCTGGGATTCGAGCAGGCGGCCGATGATCGCCATGCCGAAGCTCGGATGATCGACATAGGCGTCGCCCGTGACGAGCACGATGTCGCATTCATCCCAACCGAGCGCCGTCATCTCGACGCGGCTCATCGGCAGGAACGGCGCTGCCGATCCGGCAGGAGGCTTGCTGCCGGACAGGGGAGCGATGACTTGCTGGGCGCTGGCTATGGTTTCCATCGTCCCGACGTATAGGACGCCGCCAAAGCGAATTCAATTAACCTCGATCTGGGGCCTGGGTGCTGTTGTCAATTTGACGCCAAGCCCATCAGTTTGTCTTCGTGGCAATTCCGATAGTGTTCGGGGTCTCCCTGGCGATTTCGGCCAGAGCTAACGCAATTGCGGTGCATCGGGGGCGGGCGGGGCACCGCGCAGCGCCACATAGATCGCCGGGATCACCAGCACCGTCAACAACGTCGACGAGGCGAGGCCGAACAGCAACGAGATGGCCAGCCCCTGGAAGATGGGGTCGGTCAGGATCACCGCCGCGCCGATCATCGCCGCGAGCGCGGTGAGCAGGATCGGCTTGAAGCGGATCGCGCCGGCTTCAAGCAACACCTCGACCAGCGGCCGGCCAGTGCCGCCGGAGTGGCGGATGAAATCGACCAGCAGGATCGAGTTGCGCACGATGATGCCGGCCAGCGCGATGAAGCCGATCATCGACGTGGCGGTGAAGGGCGCGGCGAAAGCCCAATGACCGAGCATGATGCCGATCAGCGTCAGCGGGATCGGAGTCAGGATCACCAGCGGCAGCTTGAAGGAGCCGAATTGCGCGACGACGAGGATGTAGATGCCGAGGATCGCCACCATGAAGGCGGCGCCCATGTCGCGGAAGGTAACCCAGGTCACCTCCCATTCTCCGTCCCACAGAAGCGTCGGCTTCGATTCGTCGTCCGGCTGGCCATGCAGCGCGATCTGCGGCTTCGGCACCATGCCCCAGTCCGCCTTGGCGATGGCGTCGTCGACGGCGAGCATGCCGTAGACGGGCGCCTCGAAGGCGCCGGCCAGTTCGCCCATCACCATCTCGGCGGGGCGGCCGTTGTGGCGGAAGATCGGGTATGAGGCGGGCTCGCTCGTGAGGCGCACCACGTCGCCGAGCTCGACCACGTCGCGTGCGCCCGGCAACGCGTTGGCCGGCACCGGCGTTGCCAGCGCGCGCTGATCGACGACGCCGTCGCCCTTCGACAGGGCGATGCGGATCGGGATCGGATAGCGTCCGCCGCCCCGGTGCGAGTAACCCACCGTGGTGCCGCCGAAGAGATAGCTCAGCGTGTCGTGAACGTCCGACTGCTCGACCCTGTAATATTCGAGATTGTCCTGGTCGATCGACAGCCGTTGCCTTTGCGGCTGATTGTGGAAGCTGTCGTCGACGTCGACGATGAACGGGACGCTCGAGAAGGTCTCGCGCAGCTTCGCCGCGACCGCGCGGCGGGTCTCGGAGTCCGGCCCGTAGATTTCGGCCAGCAGCGTGCCCAGCACCGGAGGGCCCGGCGGCGGCTCGACCACCTTGATGACCGTGCCCGCAGGCAGGGCCATGCCCTTCAGGCGCTCGCGTATGTCGAGCGCGATGGCATGGCTGGCGCGGCTGCGTTCGCCCTTCGGCGTCAGGTTGACAGTCACGTCACCCTGTTCCGGGCTGGAGCGTAGATAGTAGTGGCGCACCAGGCCGTTGAAGTTGAAAGGCGCGGCGGTGCCGGCATAGGTCTGGAGCGACACGACCTCGGGCACACTTGCCAGGCGGTCGACCGCCGCCTGCAGAACGCGGTTCGTGTCCTCGACGGATGAGCCCTTGGGCAGGTCCGCGACCACCTGCAGCTCGGTCTTGTTGTCGAAGGGAAGCAGCTTCACCGTCACATGCCTGGTGTAGATCAGCGCCATGGATGAGAGCGTCGCGATGCCCACGACGAGCAGGAACATCCAGGCGCGCAGGCGCGACTTCAGGATCGGCCGGGCGACCGCGACATAGGCGCGGCCCAGCGCCCCTATATGCCCGCTGTCATGGCCGGTCCGCCGCTGCGCCGCCGCATGGCGGCGGCCAAGCTTCATCATCAGCCAGGGCGTCAGCATGACGGCGACGAAGAAGGAGAACAGCATCGCGGCCGAGGCATTGGCCGGGATCGGGCTCATATACGGCCCCATCATGCCCGACACGAAAAGCATCGGCAAAAGGGCAGCGACGACGGTCAGCGTGGCGACGATGGTCGGGTTGCCGACCTCGGCGACGGCGTCGATGGCGGCGGCGCTGCGCGAGCGCCCGTCATCCATGGCCCAATGGCGGGCGATGTTCTCGATCACGACGATGGCGTCGTCGACCAGGATGCCGATCGAGAAGATCAGCGCGAACAGGCTGACGCGGTTCAGCGTGTAGCCCATGATGCGGGAGGCAAAGAGCGTGAGCAGGATCGTCGTTGGGATGACGACAGCCACCACCAGCGCCTCGCGCCAGCCGATGGCGACAGCGACCAGCACGACGATGGAGATCGTCGCAAGGCCGAGGTGGAAGAGAAGCTCGTTCGCCTTTTCGTTCGCCGTCGCGCCATAGTCGCGGGTGACGGTCATCGAGACATCCTTGGGGAAAATCTGTCCGCGCGTCTGCTCAAGGCGCTTGCCGATGGCGTCGGCGATGAGGACGGCGTTGGTGCCGGGCCGCTTGGCGATGGCAAGCGAGACGGCGGGGCCACGCTTCAGCCCGTCGGCGGTCTTGGTGACGTTCATGACGCGGTTTTCGCCCGGCGCCGTCGCCAGCACGATGCCTGCCACGTCGCGCACATAGACCGGCCGCCCGTCACGGGCGGTCAGCAGCAGATTGCCGATGTCGGACAACCCCTGCAGCGTCTGGCCGGCGACCAGCACCTGCTGCTTGCCCTGCTCGCGCACCGTGCCGAGCTGGAAGGAGCGGTTGGCGCCGGAGATCTTGGCGGTCAGCTGCTGCAGCGTGATCCCGTAGAGCGAAAGCTTCTCCGGATCGGGCTCGACCTGGATTTCCTCCGGCTGCTCGCCGACGATGTAGGTCAGTCCGATGTCCGGGAGCTTCGCCACCTCGACCTGAAGCTCGCGTGCCAGCCGGGTCAGGTCGGCCGAGGAATAGCGGCTGGCGGCCTCCGGCGTCGGCGTCAGCGTCACCACCACGATGGCGACGTCGTCGATGCCGCGCCCGACGATCAGCGGCTCCGGAATGCCGACAGGGATGCGGTCCATGTTGGCGCGCACCTTGTCGTGCACGCGCAGCACCGCCGAGTCCGAACTGGTGCCCACCTTGAAGCGGGCCGTCACCAGCGCGCCGTCATCCGCGGTCTGCGAGTAGACATGCTCGACGCCGTCGATGCTCTTGACGATGGTCTCCAGGGGCTCGGTGACGAGCTTGACCGCGTCCTCCGCCTTGAGCCCGTCGGCCCGGACGTGGATGTCCACCATCGGCACGGAGATCTGCGGCTCCTCCTCGCGCGGCAGCGTCACAAGCGCCACCAGGCCAAGGGCGAGCGCGGCCAGCAGGAAGAGCGGCGTCAGCGGTGAGCCAATGAAGGAGCGGGTGAGCCCGCCGGCAATGCCGAGCTTCATGGCAGGACGACCTTGTCGCCGTCCGCGAGGCCGGTCAGCACCTCGATGCGCGCCTGGCCGGCGTCCTCGAAGCGCTCGCCGAGCACCACGGCCACGTCGAGCGGGCCGCTTGCCGTCTCAACCGTGACATAGTCGACGCCATGGACCGTGCGCACCGCCTGGGGGGGAACGCCAAGCATGGCGCGCTTGCCGACCGGGATCGATACCAGCGTGCGCTCGTTGACGAAATAGGTGCCGATATCGGCCACCTCGACATCGGCGATCACCCGCCCGCTCTCGATCTCCGGATAGACCTTGGCGATGCGGCCGGCGCGGGCCTTGACGAAGCCGGCATTCGACCCCGTGCCGCGTTCGCCGATGTCGACGGCGGCGCCTTCCGCGATCTCGGCGGCATGGCGCTCCGGCAGCGACAGGCGCAGGTAGTACTGGCCCGATGCGACGCGGGCGACCGGTTCGCCGGCCATGATGACCGAGCCGGCGGTGACCGGAACGGTAAGCACGCGGCCATCGGCGGGCGCCAGTGTCCGGCCTTCCTGGGCGCTCTGTTCGATGACGGCCTTCTCGGCGACCGCCGCGGCAAGCTGGTTGGTCGTTACGTCGAGCTGCAGCCGCGCGGCATCGACCCGGCTCTGCGCCGCCACGCCCTTGGCCAGCAGGTCCTGAGCGCGCTGCATGTCGGTGCGAGCGTTGTCGAGCTGCGAGTTGAGCGCCGCGATCTTGGCGTCGGCGGCGCGGAGCTGGAGGGCGATCTTGTTGTCGACCACGACGGCGACCAGATCACCCTGGCGCACCTCCTGGCCCTCGGAAACGCGGACCTCGCTGATGGTTCCCGAAATGCGGGCGCGCGCCGGCACCACGGTGCGGCTTTCGACCTGTCCGTAGACGGCTTTCATTTCGGTGACGGTGGTGGCTTTCACCGTGAATTCCGCAGCCTTCGCGTTCGATACCGCAAGGCCTGCGGTTCCGATCAAGAGGATGCCGGCGAGAGCTGATCTCGTGGTTCGCATTGCGCTAGTTCCGGTCGGTTGAAATGGCCCGGGAGGCGCAGCAAACGCCTCCCGGCTCTTGGTGGTTTCTAAAGACGTGCTGCTACTTGAACGCGACGCCCGCTTTGCAGCCGAGTTTCCTGAACACGATCGCCGCCGGACAGAAGCCGGTGATCGAAGCCTGAACCATGTTCAGTCCGGCGAAGGCAGTCAGCAGGAACCAGTAGGGCGAATGGTAGATGCCGAGCGCCAGCGAGATCAGCACGACGAGCCCCGCAAACATCAGCACGGCCTTATCGATAGTCATTTTCACGTCTCCTGAGGTGCGAGCCGCCTATTCGGCCGGCTCGATGTGGATTGCCTTGAGTTTCTTGATGCCCAGCATGTCGAGCGCCAGCCCCTCGTAGAAGGTCTCGCTCTTTCCCTGCCGGACTTTGTGGAGGAAGTATTTCTCGAAGCCGACCTTGGCCGCGTGGACCCATTTGCCCTGCGATGACCAGTTGACGTTACGCGGCGGGATTTGGGGCTGCGCCACGAACGCGATGCCCTCGTCACCGAAGTCGGCGAGACAGACGGCGTTCCATGTGGCTACGGCCCTAGGTTCCTCGCCGCGCAGCAATGCGGCGATGTTCTCGGCCGTGGCCGTCACCATGGATTCGATCATGAAGCCGGTCTTTGGAACGCCGACCGGCAGCGGAGTCTTGCCGACCGGCGGGATGGCGACGCAGACGCCGATCGCGAAGATGTTCGGATGGGTCTGGTTGCGCTGGTGCTTGTCGATGGTCACAAAGCCGCGCAGGTTGACGAGACCCTCGATGCCCATCACCGCCGGAACGCCGCGGAAGGCCGGGAGCATCATGGAGAAGGCGAAAGGCAGGTCGTGTCCGGCTTTGGCCGTGCCGTCGTCATTGACCTCCTCGACATGCATCACCCCGGCTTCGACGGAAGTCACCTTGGCGTTGGTTATCCACTTGACGTGGCGCTCGCGCATGGCGCTCTCGAGCAGGCCCTTGGTGTCGCCGACGCCGTCCAGGCCAAGGTGGCCGATATAGGGCTCGGGCGTCACGAAGGTGATCGGCACGCGGTCGCGCACCTTGGCCTTGCGCAGCGCGGCGTCGAGAATGAAGGCGAATTCGTAGGCAGGGCCATAGCAGGACGCGCCCTGAACCGCGCCCACGACGACCGGTCCAGGCTTGCGGACCAATTCGTCGAACTTTGCCCGGGTGGCGACGGCATGGTCGATGTGGCAAATGGATTGGGTATGGCCGGCAGGTCCCAGACCCGGCACCTCGTCGAAGGCGAGGTCGGGGCCGGTCGCGATGACCAGATAGTCGTAGTCGACGAAGGAGCCGTCGTTGAGTTCGAGGCGGTTTTCCTCCGGATGCACCTTCTTCGCGCCTTCGGGACGCAGCGTGATGCCGCGCCGCTTGAAGGTGTCCGCGAGATCGACAGTGACGTCATTGCGCTCCCGCCATCCGACGGCGACCCAGGGATTGGAAGGCACGAAGGAATAGGATGTGCCGAGCGTGACGACGGTCAGCCGATCCTCGCTGCGCAGCTTGTCGCGTATTTCGTATGCCATGATCGTGCCGCCGAGGCCGGCTCCGAGAACGACGATGTGGGACATGGCGATCCTCCCGTTGGTTCGATCTTTTCGCGGCACCCTGCGCGAGGAAGCCGCGTTCAGCGTTGATCAGGCTCAATTTCCAAACGGGGCGGCGCGATTGTAAGGTGCGCCGAAGAGCCCGAATGGCGAGCTTGCATGTAACATTCAAAGATTATAAATTCAAGAACATGAATGTAAGAGAAATGATCCCGGCTTCGGGAAAAGCGGCGGAACTGCTCCGGAGCCTGTCCCATCCACAGCGTTTGCTCGTGCTGTGCGCCCTCGGCGACGAGGAGCGCTCAGTGGCCGAGTTGCGAGAGCTGCTCGACATCGACCAGGTGCCGATGTCGCAACAGCTTATGCGGCTGAGGGCCGACGGCTTGGTCGAGGCGCGCCGGGACGGCACGACGGTCCACTATCGGATCACGCGGCCCGAAGTGCTCACGGTGATCGAGGCGCTACATTCCGCCTTCTGCCCGCGTTAGCGCGGTGCATCGCCCGTAGCGTCTTTCGCTACTCATAGCCTTGTCCGGCTTTGATTAAGGTCAAAGCGACGCAACTCGTTCCGGTATTACGTGCCTATATAGCAATGAAGATGATCGGATGGCGTTGCAGCGCTCGGCTGATCCGATGGCGGAGAATTACATGATCCTGAATAACGGCACTCTTGTCGCGGTGACCGATGGCGAGAGTCTGCGGCTGTTTCACAACAAGGGACACGAACCCCATCTCGATCTGATCGAAGTCGAGGATCCCATCCTTGAAATGGCCCACGCCGGATCCGGAGGCCGGCATCGCAGCTCAACTGCCAATCCGGACGAGTCCCGGTTGCGTGAGGACGACTTTGCGGGATCGGTCGCGGCCTATCTCAATGATCAGGCGCATGAAACAGGCTGCGAGCATATCCTGGTCATCGCCGACCCGCGCACGCTTGGCGAGCTGCGGAGGCACTATCACCCCTCACTGAGCGCCAAACTTGTCGGCGAGATCGCCAAAGACTTTGTCAAGCATTCCGTGATGTCGATCAAAGGCGCCATAGAAACTGCCTGACCCACTCGACATCCTGCATCGGGACCGATTTGCATAGCGATCTCCCGACAGGTCGCTAAAGCGCGTCGCGCCGAAACGGATTCAGGCGACGCGCTTCAAGCCTTTGTTTTGATGCATGTCGCCCAGAACCGCTGCGCACTTCTGGCGACATGCATTGGTCCAGGTTTCGCGACGGCGTCGCGGTCCTGCCAATTCCTGGCCGAGCACGCCATGGCTCATGGCCGGGCGTGCTCGGTGCCGTCTCACTGGACTTTGATGGTGGCCCACATTCCGTTCATGAAATGATCGGGGATGTTGCAGAAGACCGCATAGAAGCCGGGCTTAAGGTCAAGTGTCAGCGAGCCGGTCTTACCTGGATCGAGTTCCGAGACCTCGCCCAGATGGCCGGCCGCATCCTCATCGACACGGTTCTCGTTTGAAACATATGGCAGCGTCGTCTTTTTCGGGTCGGCCACGGGCACAACAATCATTTCATGGACCGTAGCCTTCGACGTGTTGGTTACATCGAAGGTGACCTTGCCGGCCGGCACGGCCTTCTTGTCGAGCTCAATCTTCATCATCGCCATGCTCATGTTCGCCGGCATGCCCATCCCCATCTTGGCATCTGGGTTCATGTCGCCATTCTTGTCCCACAATTTGACATTGACCGTTGAATCCGCGAACGCCGGCGCCGTGATTGCCAGCGCGGCCAATACCAATCCAATTCTCAAGAACTGCATCGAGGTGCTCCTGACCGCCACCCGGCGACCACAGTTGGCGGGCTGCTTTGAAACATGATCGGTCGCGAGCGCTGTCTAGCAATCACAGCCTGACAGGACGCTGACGATCTCGTTGCGGTCTGAACGCACGGTTGATTTAGCGCCCTGAAGGCAATTGATCCGACGCTAAACGTCCGCTTTGGTACTCAGCTCACGAGAGTGAAATGCGAACCCAGGAACACGAGGAACTGGCCGGTGATCAGAGGGACCTTCAGGATAGGGCCGCTCTCTCCGCTACCTTGAACGGGTTGTCCGCGCACGCAAGGGTGCGCCTTCAACACATCTCTCCAGATGGTTGGAAAATCCGCTCCCTTGCTTCTTTGGGCGTTGCACGTGTCGACAAGCCTCGCGACGGCGTTTTTCATCGAGCGGAATTTACCTTAAATGCCTGACCGCAAGACATATGACCAATTGTGACAGGAAAAATTTGATCGCGATCAATGCGTCGAAAAAAGAGCCGCTCAGAGCGGCGCCCACGTGCTTCCTTCCTTTTGGTAACGACGCTTTACGGCTGCCCATGCGATGCGATGGGCGATCTCCTCTCGCTGCTCGCCGCGGTCCGCATATTCGTCCCAGGCGTGGTTGAACGCGGACCGGTAGATCTCTCTTGCATGCAGGGGGAGATATTCGCGAAGGGGTGGAGGAAGATCCTCGATTGATGCGTACGGCATAAACACGTTTCCACGTTTCCAGAGCATTTTGCAGCCAAGCGGAATCGCTTGGCGTCGCATAAATGCGGCTAAAACAAAGAGATAGAGCGGTTTAGCGTTTCCCTGAAACGGTGAACCGCTCGAGGCTGAATGAACTCATGCTCGGCAATGTCGATCGTCGGGCACATCGACGCCGAAGCGATCCATCGGCACGATGGGTTCCTTCTAAGGCTTGATGAGGGTGGATACCTTGATTTCGCGCAAAATCATGGTGCGCCGGCAAGACTGCGCCTAATGCATGTCTCCCGAAAGTGGGAACCGGTTTCGGGACAAAGACATGCATAAAATCAAGAACCAAAGCGCATGGAGCGAATCTGAAGGATCGCGACGCGCTTCAGCCGGGCAAAAGCATCATGATCGACGCTCCGGCCATCAATGCCGTCGCCACCCAGCCCAGAATGACGATCGGCCAACCGGACGTGAACGGTCCCATGACCGATCGGCTTGAAGCCAGCAATATGACCACCACCATGAGGGGAACCGCGACGACGCCGTTTATGACGGCGCTCCAGAACAGCGCCTTCATCGGGCTGATGGGCAGATATTGGATGGCCAGCGCTGCCAGGATACTTACCGCGATGACGCCATAGAAGCCGCGGGCATCGCTGGCCTTGAGCTCAAGGCCCTCCTGCCACCCCATGGCCTCAGCCAGCGCGTATGCCGCCGAGCCTGCCAGCACAGGCACACCGATCAATCCAACGCCCAGTATCCCGGCCGCAAAAAGCGCGAAGGCGAAATCGCCCGCCAGCGGCTGCAGGGCGCTGGCGGCCTGCGCCGCTGTTTCGATGTTCGTGATACCTGCAATGTTCAGCGTTACCGCGGTCGCCAGGATGATGAAGTAGGACGTCGCATCCGAATAGAGCATGCCGCTCCAGGTGTCCCAGCGCAACCGGCGCAGTTCGGTCTCCGATCGGGCCGCATCCTCGATGAGGGGAGGATCGCCTTTCATCTCTTCGACCTCCTCCGACGCCTGCCAGAAAAAGAGATAGGGGCTGATCGTCGTGCCGAAGATCGCCACCGCCACGGTGGCGGTCTCGGCGTTCATCGACAGTCTGGGCCATACGGTGCGAAGCGCCACCTCGCTCCATGGCACATGCACCGTGAAGAGCACCGCGGCATAGGCAAGCAGCGATAGTGTCAGCCATTTGAGGAAATTCACGTAGCGGTGATACGGAACAAGCACCTGCAGGACCAACGTGCCGAAGGTGAAGAACAATGTGGCCAGATGCCTGTTCATGCCGGTGACAAGTTCCGCGACCTCGCCCATGGCCGCTATGTCGGCGGCGATGTTCAGCGTGTTCGCAACAAGAAGCAAAACAACAACGAATTTGAGCACGAATGGCGGGAAGAACGCCTTTATGTTCGCCGCAAGTCCCTTGCCGGTGACCCGGCCGATGCGGCCGCACATCGACTGGACCGCCGCCATCAGCGGAAAGCAGAGCGGCATCGTCCAAAGCATATTGAGGCCGAATTGGGCGCCCGCCTGCGAGTAGGTCGCAATTCCGCTCGGATCGTCGTCGGCTACGCCGGTGATCAAACCCGGACCGACACGCGCAAGTGGATGCTCCTTCAGGCGGCCGAGCAAACTCGATAGCTTGCCGCGCCGGAGTACCGCGCTGATGTTGTCGTCGATGATGCCCATGGGCCGTCCGGAAAGGAATCCGCGCACTTGTAATCCCGACCGGTCCCGACGATCTTTGACCTCGCTCAAAGCATGGGGAAACAACGCACATAGGATGCGCTTGAATTCCCGCCGCATCGGCAAGGCTTTTTCAGGCACCCGAAGCGGCCTGCCGGAAAGCCGGCCTTTCGGCTGCGCCAAGCCTGCTGAGGCCCCACGACTCCGCTGGAGACTGCTATGGACAGGAAGCACAGTTTCAACATCGGCTACGCTATCCTTGCGCTGGTCCTGTTCGGACTTTTCCAGCTTTGGCTAGGTTGGCGCGACGTCACACAGCTCTCCTACAGTGACGTCATGCGCCTGGTCGGCGAAGGCAAGGTCGCCTCGGTCACGCTGACCGAAACCACCATCCAGGGCCAGTTCAAGGAGCCTCAGGAGGGCAAGAGCCTCTTCATCGCCGCGCGCGTTGATCCGGCTTCAGCCGAAGCCTTCGAGAAGGCCGGCGTGAAGGTGTCGGGAGGCTCCGACAGCAACTGGTTGACCACCATCCTTTCGTGGATACTGCCGGCCCTGCTTTTCTTTGGGCTTTGGATGTTTCTTTTCCGCGGCTTCGCCGAACGACAAGGCATGGGCGGCCTGATCAACATCGGCAAGTCCAAGGCCAAGGTCTATGTCGAGAGGCAGACCGGCGTGACCTTCGACGATGTCGCCGGCGTCGACGAGGCCAAGCTCGAGCTTCAGGAGATCGTCTCCTTCCTGAAGGACAAGGACAAATATGGGCGCCTTGGCGCGCGCATCCCTAAAGGCATTCTCCTGGTCGGCCCGCCCGGAACCGGCAAGACCCTGATGGCGCGCGCGGTGGCTGGCGAGGCGGGCGTGCCGTTCTTCTCGATCTCCGGTTCCGAATTCGTCGAGATGTTCGTCGGCGTGGGCGCCGCCCGCGTTCGAGACCTGTTCGAGCAGGCAAGACAAGCCGCGCCATGCATCATCTTCATCGACGAACTGGACGCGCTCGGGCGAGCGCGCAGCCCTTTTGCCGGCTATGGCGGCGCGGACGAGAAGGAGCAAACGCTCAACCAGCTCCTGTCGGAGTTGGACGGCTTCGACCCTCGCACCGGCATTGTCCTTCTTGCCGCCACCAACCGGCCGGAAATCCTCGATCCGGCGCTGACCCGCGCCGGCCGGTTCGATCGCCAGGTGGTGATCGACAGGCCTGACCGGAAGGGACGAGAGGCAATCCTCAAGGTTCATATCCGCAGCGTTGCGATGGCGCCGGACCTGGACATCGGCGAAGTGGCGGCCATCACGCCAGGTTTCACCGGCGCGGACCTCGCCAATCTCGTGAACGAGGCCGCGATCTTTGCGACCCGGCGCAATGCCGACAAGGTGGCGATGGATGATTTCACAAATGCGGTGGAGCGCATCGTGGCAGGTTCCGAGCGCAAGAGCAGGCTGCTCAATCCGGGAGAGCGCGAGAGGGTCGCGTATCACGAGATGGGGCATGCGCTTGCGGCGTCCGCGCTTCTCAAGACAGATCCCGTGCACAAGGTATCGATCATCCCGCGCGCTATCGGCGCGCTCGGCTACACCATGCAGCGCCCGACGGACGACCGTTTCCTGATAACGGAAAGCGAGCTGAAGGAGCGGATGGTCGCCCTGCTGGCTGGCCGGGCGGCGGAGGATATCGTTTATGGCGAGGTTTCGACCGGGGCGGCCGACGATCTAGCCAAGGCAACGGACGTGGCGCGCCAGAGCGTGACACGCTTCGGCATGAGCTCCGCTTTGGGTCAGGCCGTGCTCGAGGAACAAAAGCAGCAATGGCTGGGAGACGGCTCGCTGCGCCAGCGCGATTATTCGGAAGCCACCGCCCGGGAGATCGACGTTGCCGTTCGCCAGATGCTGGACGAAGCCTTCGCCGCGGCGCAGGAACTGCTTAGATCGCGGATGGCCGACCTCAAGGCAGGGGCCAGCCTGCTTCTCGAACGCGAGACGATCACGCCTGACGATTTCCCGCCGCTGCGTCGGACGGCCCCGGTTGCTCCGCCGGCGAAGAAGGTCGCCGCGGTACCGGCGTGACAGGCAATATGCGCTGCGCGGCAGCGTCTATTGCGCATCCGATCGCTATTTGACGGCAATCAACGCCACCGCGCACGCACGGGCGATACTTGCGACGTTGCAAGAAGTACCCCCTGAAACAGCGAGGTGGAAAATGAGTGACAGCATCCTGAAGCAGGACATCATCGACGAGCTCGACTTCGAGCCCAGCATCGATGCCGCCGATATCGGCGTAGCGGTGGACAGTGGCGTCGTGACGCTGACCGGCCATGTCCCGACATATGCTCAGAAGGTGAAGGTCGAGGACGTCGTGCGGAACGTCAAGGGCGTGAAAGCCATCGCGCAGGAGATGGAAGTCCGTCCGTTCGGCACCCACAGGACCGCCGATGACGAGATCGCCAAGCGCGCCGTCAACACGATTGCCTGGAACACGTCCATTCCAAGCGACGCGGTGCAGATCCGCGTGCAGGACGGTTGGGTCAAGCTCACCGGCAAGGTCGAATGGCAATATCAGAAGACCGCGGCGGAAGATGCCGTGCGTCATCTCGCCGGCGTTCTCGGTGTGACCAACCAGATCGAGATCAAACCGCGGCCGTCAACCTACGACATCAAGCAACGCATCGAGAATGCGCTGAAGCGCAATGCGGAGCTCGAGGCGCAGGAGATCAAGGTCAACGTCCTCGACAATGGCGCGGTCAGGCTCGAAGGCCGGGTGCATGCCTGGTCGGAACGCCGGGCGGCCGAGCGTGCCGCCTGGTCGGCGGCTGGCGTGAAGACGGTCGAGGACCGGATCACGATCGGTTGATAAATCGGGCAAGGCGCGGAAGTGTTTGCCAGTCGTAAACCCAAAGTGCCGGTGCTTCGGTGCCGGCACTTTGGGGAGGGCTCTAGCAGATGGCTCCGTAGCCCGTCTGCCGTCGCCTGTATCAATTCGACATCAGCCGATTGAGCCAGACCTCGTCCAGCAGCGAGCGGGTGACGCCACCGAACACCCATTCCCTCAGCCGGCTGTGGCCGTAGGCGCCCGACACGACAAGTTCGGCGCTCACCGAGGCGAAGAAATCGACGAGGCGATTGTGCTCATCATCGTCCGTCTTGATGATTTCGGTGCGTGCCTTGATGCCGTGACCGGCCAGGAAGCCCGACACGTCCTCGACGCCGGCCTTGATCCAGTCGTCGGGATGGCGATCGACCGCCACGACCGTGACATCACTCGCCATCGCC
>NZ_RZTO01000039.1:0-15989 GCF_003997225.1 Mesorhizobium sp. M2C.T.Ca.TU.002.02.1.1 | reverse complement strand
GTCCAGATGCTGTCCAATGTCGAGCTGGCGCCCTGGGCGATCATCATCGTCGACACCTGGATGTGGACGCCTTACGTGATGCTGATCTGCCTCGCCGGCCTGCGCTCCATTCCCGAATACATCTACGAGGCGGCCGAGGTCGACCGCGCCTCGAACTGGCGGCAGTTCTGGTCGATCACGCTGCCGATGGCGCTGCCCTTCATCATGCTCGCGGTGCTGTTCCGCGGCATCGAGAACTTCAAGATGTTCGACATGGTCAACCTGTTGACCGGCGGAGGACCAGGCTCGACCACCGAGGTCGCCTCGATCACGCTCAAGCGGCAGGCCTTCGAAAGCTGGCGCACCGGCTATTCCTCGGCCTTCGCCATCATCCTGTTCGTCGCGGTGTTCGGCCTCGCAAACATCTACGTCAAGGCGCTCAACAAGGTGAAGCAGAGATGAGCCTGACCACCGCCCATTCCGTCGTCGCGCCCTCGTCGAACGCCAAGCTGATCGCCGGCACGATCATCATCGCCTATGCGCTGATCTCGATCGTGCCGCTGTTGTGGATCTTCGCCACCAGCTTCAAGACGCCACCGGATTCGATCGCCTATCCGCCGAAGATCGTCTTCCAGCCGAGCATCGAGGGCTATTGCAACCTGTTCACGACCCGCACAAGGCAGACGCCGGAATACATCAACGCGCTCGGACCGGCGACCGGCTTCTGCGACGAGACCGTGCGCAAGCGCAACATGGTGATCGCCGGGCCGTCGAACTTCCTGCCGCGCTTCGTCAACTCGCTGATCATCGCCTTCGGCTCGACCTTCTGCGCGGTGTTCCTCGGCACGCTGTCGGCCTATGGCTTCTCGCGCTTCAAGGTGCCTTTGGCCGACGATCTTCTGTTCTTCATCCTGTCGACGCGCTTCATGCCGCCGATCGCGGTCGCTATCCCGATCTACCTGATGTATCGCGAGCTCGGCCTCTCCGACACCGCGCTCGGCATGATCCTGCTCTACACCGCGGTCAACGTCTCGCTCGCGGTCTGGCTGCTCAAGGGCTTCATCGACGAGATCCCGCGCGAATACGAGGAAGCCGCGATGATCGACGGCTATACCCGGATGCAGGCCTTCTGGCGCACCGTGCTGCCGCAGGCGACGACCGGAATTGCCGCCACCGCCATCTTCTGCCTGATCTTCGCCTGGAACGAATATGCCTTCGCCGCACTTCTGACTTCCGGCACGGCGCAGACCGCGCCGCCCTTCATCCCGACCATCATCGGCGAGGGCGGCCAGGACTGGCCGGCGGTGGCGGCGGGCACGACGATCTTCCTGGTGCCGATCCTCGTCTTCACCATCCTGCTCCGCAAGCAGCTCTTGCGCGGCATTACCTTCGGCGCGGTGCGCAAATGAGCACGATCCAGACCGCAAAACGCAAATCGCGCTGGCCCCGCTGGGCAAGGCGCGGGCTGATGGAAAACATCGCGACGGCGATCATCGCGATCGGCTTCCTGATGCTGTTCCAGCCCTTCGCGCTGGCGCTTTACACCTATTCCTTCGTCACCATGCTCGCCGGCACGGTGATGTTCATCATCGTCTCGAAATTCCCGGAATAACGATGGCCGAGATCCGTGTTCAGAACCTGAGGAAGGCCTTCGGCGCATTCGTCGCCGTGCAGGATTCCAATTTCGTCGTCGAGGACGGCGAGTTCTTCGTCATGCTCGGGCCGTCCGGCTGCGGCAAGACGACGACGCTTCGCATGATCGCCGGCCTCGAGCTGCCGACCGGCGGCAAGATCCTGCTCGGCGGCGAGGACGTCACCATGCGCCGGGCGCGCGAGCGCGACATCGCCTTCGTCTTCCAGCTCTTCGCGCTCTACCCGCATATGAATGTGCGCAAAAATATCGGCTTTCCACTGCTGGCGCAGGGCATGGCGTCGGCCGAGATCCGCCAACGGGTCGAGGAGACCGCGAAGCTCTTGCGCATCGACCATCTGCTCGACAAATCCGTCTCCGGCCTTGCCGGCGGCGACCGCCAGCGCGTCGCGCTCGGCCGCGCCATCGTGCGGCGGCCGAAATGCTTCCTCATGGACGAGCCGCTGGGCACGCTCGACACCGAGTTCCGCGATTTGATGGTGCACGAATTGCGCGAGCTGCATAACCGCATCCACGCCACGACCGTCTATGTCACGCACGACCAGATGGAAGCGATGTCGATGGCCGACAAGATCGCGGTGATGAACCACGGCGTCATCGAGCAGTTCGGCACGCCGCGCGAGATCTACGACCGGCCGGCGACCATGTTTGTCGCCGATTTCATCGGCTCGCCGCCGATGAATTTCCTGAAATTCGGCGGCGGCCTCGCCAGGGGCGCGAAGGAGATCGTCGTTCAGGGCACCAAGGTGGCGGTGCCGGAAGTGCGCGAGGACATCGCGCCCGCCGACATGGCGCTCGGCATTCGGCCCGAGCACATCCGCTTCGACGACGGCTCGAAGCTGCGCGGCGCGATCTACGGCACCGAATATCTCGGCACCACGCAGATCGTCGCCGTCGAGACGGCCGACGGCATCATCAAGGCGCGCGTGCCGGCAGGCATCCATCTCAATCCCGGCGAACAGGTCGGGCTGGCGCTGAGCAGCGCGCGGCTGTCGCTGTTCGACAAGGGTTCCGGCCGCGCGGTCAGGACCGCCATGCATGATCAGGCAGCGGAGGCGCGCCATGGCTGATGTCCGTATCCAGGGCGTGACCAAGAGTTTTGGCGAGACCGTCGCGATCGACAATCTCGACCTCACGATCAAGGACGGCGAATTCGTCGTGCTGCTCGGGCCCACCGGAGCCGGCAAGACGACGACGCTGCGGCTGATCGCCGGGCTGGAGCGGCCGGACAGCGGCACGATCCATATCGGCGGCCATGACGCGACGGCGCTGTCGCCGGCCGAGCGCGACACCGCCTTCGTCTTCCAGCAATATTCGCTCTACCCGCATCTGTCGGTGTTCGACAACCTGGCCTTCCCGCTGCGCTCGCCGGCGCGGCGGTTTCCGGAAGACGCGGTGCGCCGCCGTGTCGAGGAGGTGGCGCGCATGGTGCGCATCGACCACAAGCTCGACAACCGCTCGACCAAACTGTCGGGCGGCGAGATGCAGCGCGTCGCCATCGGCCGCGCGCTGGTACGCAAGCCGGCGATCTATCTGATGGATGAGCCGCTGTCCTCGCTCGATGCCAAGCTGCGTGCCGATCTGCGGCTGGAGCTGAAGCGCATCCAGTCCGAGCTCGGCGCCACCATGCTCTATGTCACGCACGACCAGATCGAGGCGATGACCATGGCCGACCGCATCGGCATCCTCTCCGACGGGGTTCTGGTGCAGATCGGCACGCCGCGCGCGATCTATTCGGAGCCGGCTAACCTCCATGTCGCGGCCCGCCTGGGCCAGCCGGCGATCAACCTTCTGCCGGCCGGCCTGCTGCCGGATGGCGGCGCGCCGACAGGCACGAAAACGATCGGCGCCCGCACCGAGCATCTCGCGATTGAGAAGGCGATGAACGGGCATGCCGACGGCGTCGTCGACTGGGTCGAGCATCTCGGCGACCAGAACCACCTGCATGTCACGGTGGGGGCGAAGAAGCTGGTGACGCTGACCGATCCCGACACGCCGCTCGCAAAGGGAGACAAGGTGACGATCCGCTACATCGCGCCGCTCTATTTCGGCTCGGACGGGCAAAGGCTCATGTAGCCGGTTCGCGCCATGTATTCGCACACCGATTGACGACCGCAGATACGAACTGGACGAAATCCATGAAGCACTTTTTCAACCGCAAGGACACGATCGTCACCGAGGCGATGGACGGCTTCCTCGCCACGGCAGGGTCGGGCGCGCTCGCCCGCCTCGACGGCTATCCCGAGATCAAGGTCGTGCTGCGCGCCGACTGGGACAAGACGAAGGTGGCCGTGGTTTCGGGCGGCGGCGCCGGGCATGAACCTTCGCATGCCGGCTTCGTCGGTGCCGGCATGCTGACGGCGGCCGTCTCCGGCGAAATCTTCGCCTCGCCCAGCGTCGAGGCGGTGCTGGCGGCGATCCGCGCCACGACCGGTCCCGCCGGCTGCCTGCTGATCGTCAAGAACTACACCGGCGACCGGCTCAATTTCGGACTGGCGGCGGAGAAGGCGCGCGCAGAGGGTCTCGCGGTCGAGATGGTGATCGTTGCCGACGACATAGCCCTGCCGGAGATCGCGCAGCCGCGTGGCGTCGCCGGCACGCTGTTCGTGCACAAGATCGCCGGTCACCTTTCCGAGAGCGGCCGGGACCTGGCGTCGGTCGCAGCCGCGGCGCGCGCGGCGGCGAAGGACATCGTTTCGCTCGGCATCTCGCTTTCCTCCTGCTCGATCCCCGGACAGGCGCATGAGGAGCGTTTCGGCGCGAATGATGGCGAGCTTGGACTCGGCATCCATGGCGAGCCCGGCGTCGAGCGCATCGCCCTGGAGGCCGCCAGCAAGCTGATCGCCATCATGGCGGAACGCCTCGCGGCGCGGCTCGATCCGCACAGCCGCTACGCCCTGCTGATCAACAATCTCGGCTCGGTACCACCGCTCGAAATGGCGCTGATCGCGAATGCCGTGCTGTCTTCGTCGTTGGCAAAGGCGGTGGCGCTGACGGTCGGCCCCGGGCATCTGATGACAGCGCTCAACATGAACGGCTTTTCGCTGTCGTTGATCAAGCTGGATGCGGAACGCGAGGCGGCGCTGCTGGCGCCCGTCGGGCCGCATGCCTGGCTGCCGGCAAAGCCGGTTCGCGCACCGGTCGTTATCGCGATGGCCAAGCCTGCTGCCGGCACAGCCACAAAGCCCGGCAGCCGCGACGCGGCCGCCGAGCGGCTGATCAGAGCCGCCTGCCAAAGGCTGATCGCGCTCGAAGAGCCGCTCAACGCGCTGGACGCCAAGGCAGGCGATGGCGACACCGGCTCGACCGTGGCGACGGGAGCGCGCAGCATTCTCGAGCGCATCGACACGCTGCCGCTTGCCGACAAGGCCGCGACCGCCGCCGCGATCGGCGACGCGCTGGGCACGTCCATGGGGGGCTCCAGCGGCGTGCTGCTGTCGATCTTCTTCACCGCCGCCGCGCAGACTTTGGGTTTTGGCGCAACTCTACCCAAGGCACTGCTTGCCGGCCTCGACCGGATGACCTTCTATGGCGGCGCCAGGATCGGCGACCGCACCATGGTCGACGCGCTGGAGCCGGCGCTGAGAGCCCTTGACGCCGGCGGACTGGAAGCGGCCGCCAAGGCGGCGCGGCAAGGCGCCGAGGCTACCGCCGCGATGCGCAAGGCCAAGGCCGGGCGCTCCGCCTATATCGGCAGCCAGCTCGACGTCGCAGATCCCGGCGCCTTCGCCGTGGCCGAAGTTTTCGCTGCCGTGGCGGCGCTCTTCGCGCCGGCATGAAGGACCAATGATGGCCGCAGCCGATTTCTCCCGATTGATCGCGGCGGCGGCCGATACGATCGCGGCGCATGCCGACGAGTTGACGGCGCTCGACCAGGCGATCGGCGACGGCGACCACGGGCTGAACATGAAGCGCGGCTTCGAGGCGGTGCGCGCCGAGGCGGACGCCTTTTCGGCAAAACCGCTGCCCGACGCGCTGAAAGCGGTCGGCACCAAGCTGGTGATGACCGTTGGCGGCGCTTCGGGCCCGCTGTTCGGCACGCTGTTCATGGCGCTGGGCAAGGACCTGCCGCCGGCACCGGACCGCGCCGCGCTGACGACGGCGCTGGGCAAGGCGATCGAAGCGGTCGCGGCGCGCGGCAAATCGCAGCCAGGGCAAAAAACCATGCTCGACGTGCTGCAGCCGGTGTATGACGCGCTGGCGCAAGGTGAGACGGGCGCGGAAATCGCCGATGCCGCCGACCGGGCGGCGGACGCCACCGTGCCGATGAAGGCCCTGCGCGGGCGGGCTTCCTTCCTGGGAGAGCGCTCGATCGGGCACATGGACGCCGGAGCGCGCTCGACCGCGCTTCTGGTGCGCGCAGTCGCGGAAGCGATAGAGGGTATTTGATGAGCAATGTCGGTATCGTCATCGTGTCGCATTCGCCTTTGGTCGCCGAGGGCACGGCCGACATGGTGCGCCAGATGGTGGGCGACGAAGTGCCGCTTGCATGGTGCGGCGGAAACGGCCATGGCGGGCTCGGCACCAGCGTCGAGGCGATCATGGGCGCGATCGACGAGGCCTGGTCGGACGCGGGCGTCGCCATACTGGTCGATCTCGGCGGCGCCGAGACCAACTCGGAGATGGCGGTCGAGATGATCGGCGAGCCGCGCTCTCACAGAATAGTCGTCTGCAACGCGCCAATCGTCGAAGGCGCAGTGATGGCGGCGACCGAATCCTCCGGCGGCGCCTCGCTCAAGGAAGTGGTGGCGACGGCGCATGAATTGTCGCCGTCGTGAACGAACGGGAACCGACTGAATGTCCGCATCCGCCGAAGCAACGGTCCTGATCACCCACGCGGTGGGCCTGCACGCGCGCCCTTCGGTGAAGTTCACCAAGCTTGCCAAGTCGTTCGCGGCCGAGGTGGAAGTGGCGGTGGCCGCCAACGGCCCCTGGTTCGACGCCAAAAGCATCGTCAAGGTGATGGCGGCCAAGGCGCCGAAAGGGACCATGCTGCATATCCGCGCCAAGGGCGACGGCGCGGCCCAGGCGGTGAAAGCGCTGGTCGATCTGGTGCAGCGTAACTTCGACGAGGATGCGGACCATGCCCGGTCCGCTTGAGACCGATCTGCATGACGGCAGGCCCGCAAGGAACGCGAGCCATGCAGGTTGAGGGTATCCCCGCCTCCCCCGGTTACGCCGAAGGCCCGCTGTTCGACCTCGACCAGCCTCCGGCCAGTTACAAGCCCAAGGCCAGTACCGAGGAAGAACGAGCCGCACTGGTGAACGCAATCGGCACGGCCGTCGGCCGGCTGACGGCACTGGTCGAGACCGCCGATGGCGACGCCGCCGGCATCCTCGAATTCCACATCGCCATGCTGGAGGACGACGCATTGAGCGGTCCGGCCTTGGCGGCGATCGGCTCAGGGCAGCCGGCGGATGCCGCATGGCGCGCGGCGCTGGACAGCGAGATCGCCGGCTACGAAGCGTCGGACCAGGACTATTTCCGCGCCCGCGCCGCGGATTTGCGCGACATCCGCGACCAGGTACTGCGAGCTCTGAGCGAGGACAACGAGGCCGAGGCGCCCCCGGGCGCGATCCTCTATGGCGAGGACATCGCGCCGACACGCTTCCTCGAAACCGATTGGAATAAAGGCGGCGGCATAGCGCTCAAGCGCGGCAGCACCGCCAGCCACGTCGCGATGCTGGCGCGCTCGCGCGGCGTTCCGATGGTCGTCGGTCTCAGCGCCCCGGCCGGACCGCTCAGCAGCGACGCGCTGCTCGATGCCGAACGCGGCGCGATCGTCTTCTCGCCATCCCCGGCTGAGGTCGAAGCCTTCCGGCAATCGGCCGCCTCCTTCGCCGACCGCCAGGGCGCAGCGCGGACATTCCTGACCGAGCCGGCGGTCACCAAGGCCGGCACCGCCGTGCGCGTCCAGGTCAACATCGCCTACCCTTCCGACGTCGACGGCATCGATGTCGCGACCTGCGACGGCGTCGGGCTAATGCGAACCGAATTCCTGTTCGGCAAGGCATTGCCGGATGAGGAGACGCAGTACCGTGCCTATCGCAAGGTGCTGGAATGGGCGGGCGACAAGCCGGTGACCATCCGCACCGTCGATGCCGGCGGCGACAAGCCGGTGCCGGGTTTCACCGTCGAGGAGACCAACCCATTCCTCGGTCTGCGCGGTATAAGGCTCTCGCTGGCGCGGCGTGATATCTTCCGCGTGCAGATACGGGCATTGCTGCGCGCCGCCATCCACGGCAATCTGAAGGTGATGTTCCCGATGATCGCCACGCATGACGAGTACAGCCAAGCCGCCGCGCTATTCGCCGGGGAGCAGGCCGCGCTTACCGCGCGGGGCGTCGCGCACAAGCTTCCGCCGCTCGGCATCATGGTCGAGGTGCCGTCCGTCGCGCTGGCGCCGGAAACCTTCGCCGACGTCGCCTTCTTCTCGATCGGCTCCAACGACCTGACGCAATATGTGATGGCGGCCGCGCGCGACAATGCGGCCGTGGCGCATCTCAATTCCGTGCGCCATCCGGCGATGCTGCGGCTGATCGCCGCGATCACGGCCTTCGGACGGGAGCGAGATATTCCAGTCAGCCTATGCGGCGACGCGGGCGGCGATCCGACAACCATCCCGGCGCTGCTCGAAGCGGGCCTGCGTGACCTGTCGGTCGCCCCCGCGCAACTCGCCATGGCCAAGGCGGCCATCGCGGACGTTTCGGTGTAAACGTATGGCCAAGGCCGCCAGGATAGCCGAAACCGGCTCGGAAGACGCGATCCGCGCCTACAAGACGATCCTGTCGCAGGTCATCGACCAGCGCCCATCCGGCATGCGCCAGCGCCTTGCCGATGCGCTCGGCAAGCACCGCAGCTTCGTCACGCAGATATCGAGCCCGGCCTATTCGATCCCGATCCCGTCAAAGCATCTGCCGGCCATCTTCTCCGTCTGCCATTTCAGCCAGGCCGAACGCGACCAGTTCATGGCCGCCTATCACCAGGCGCATCCCGGCAAGGTGTCCGCCGCTTCCGGGCAGCGCAAGACACGCCATGTCTCGCTGATCGTGCCGGATTTCGGCGACGACAAGCAGAACGCCGCGCTCGATCGGGCAATCAACGAATTCATCCAGAAAATAACCAGCATCGCCGGCAAGGGCAGCGGCTAGCGGAAGCATGGGAGGACAGCCATGAAGAAATTCATCAATTCGGTGGACACGATATTGGCCGAAAGCCTCGATGGTTTTGCGGCGGCTCATGCCGACATCCTCATGCTTGGAGAGGACCGCAAATTCATCCGCCGCAGAGAGCTGAAGCCCGGCAAGGTGGCGTTGATCTCCGGCGGCGGCTCCGGCCATGAGCCGCTGCATGGCGGCTTTGTCGGCCATGGCATGCTGGACGCCGCCTGCCCAGGCCAGGTCTTCACCTCACCGACGCCCGACCAGATGCTGGCCGCCGTTGAGGCCGTCGGCACCGGCGCCGGCTGCCTGTTCATCGTCAAGAACTACGAAGGCGATGTGATGAATTTCGATATGGCGGCCGAGATGGCGGACGGTGTGCTGCAGGTGGTGACCAATGACGACGTCGCGGTCGAGAACTCGTCCTACACGACCGGACGGCGCGGCGTCGCCGGCACGCTGGTGGTGGAAAAGATCGTCGGCGCTGCGGCCGAGCAGGGCATGGCGCTGCGCGAACTCAAGGCGCTGGGCGACCGCGTCAATGAAGCGACACGCTCGATGGGCGTGGCGCTGACCAGCGGTACGGTGCCAGCGGCCGGCAAACCGACCTTCGAGATCGGCGACGGCGAGATGGAGTTCGGCGTCGGCATCCACGGCGAGCCCGGCCGGCGACGCGACGCGCTGAAAAGCGCCGACGCCATCGCCGAAGAGGTCTGCGCGGCAATTGCCGGCGATTTCGGCGGCCGGACCGAAGGGCCGGCGCTGCTCTTCGTCAACGGCTTCGGCGGCACGCCGTCGATGGAGCTCTATCTGATGTACAACAGCGCCCGCAAAATGTTCGAGAAACACGGCGTGACAGTGATCCGCTCGCTCGTCGGTTCCTACGTGACCTCGCTCGACATGGCCGGATGCTCGATCACGCTAACCCTGCTCGACGACGACATGACGGCGCTGTGGGATGCTCCCGTGCACACCGCGGCGCTGCGCTGGGGGATGTAGCCGTCGCTGGCTTACCCCGCGCTTTTCTGGCAAGCATGCGTGGACCCTTGCTGCTGTTGCCGGAACGATGCTGCCCGAGCTTTCGCCTGCCCAGGAAAAACTGCTGATCAAGCTTGCGGACCCCGAGGCGACCGCCGATTGGGGCAACGACGTTTCCGCAGGCGACCTGTTGGCGCTGCTGGCCAATGCCGAGTTCCACGGCGTGCTGCCGATCGTGCTGCGCAAGCTCCGGGAACGCGGCGACGCCGATCTGCCGAATGACGCGGGCCTGCGGCAAAAGCTTGCCGAGCTGCGCGACCAGATGACGACGGCGACCGGGCAGTCGATGCTGCTGCAATATCACGGCGACCGCGTCATGAAGGCGCTGGCGGCAAAAGGCGTTCCGGCCCGGATCGTCAAGGGGCCGGTGTTCGCGCGCAGGCTCTATCGCCAGCTTGCCGACCGGCCGTTCACCGACATCGACATCCTCGTCGACCCCGCCGGCATCGAGACGGCCAACAGGACGATCGCCGAATGCGGCTTCGAGCTCGGCAGCGGCGAGGCCCTCTCGCACGCGCTGCAGGAATTCAAATGGCTGGAGAAAGAGAATTCCAGCCTGCTGATCGAATTGCACGGCAACCTGGTGCACGACACAGGCATGCGCAGGCGTCTGTCGCTCGGCTTTCGCGAGCTGCGGGCGATCGACAAGGGCGAGACCGACACGCCGGCGGCGCTGCTCACCATCGCCATCGTCCATGCCGCAGGCGGCCACAAGTTCCATAGGCTGCAGCTCTGCGTCGACGTGCTGCAAGGCGTGCGGGCGTTGAAATCGCCGGAAGACGAAGCGCGTCTGCTCGAGGCCGCCCGCATGACCGGGATCGAGCTGGAGCTGGCAACGGTGCTCAACGTGACCGGGCGCCTGTTCGGCGCGCCGCGCGCGATCGAGCTCGCGGACCGCATCAAGCCGGATCTGTCGATACGGCTGGCGAAATGGCTGATCACGGGCAACATGCTGCTTCGCGTCAACTCGCGCGAGAAGCTGCGCTCGCGCCTCAGCCGCGATGCCTTCCGCTGGGTGCAGAGGCTGGCACGGCCGCGAGCGCATCCAGCGCAAGCGCGGAAAGCTCACTTCGGCTAAATATCGACCTTGGCGCGGATCAACTCCGCCGCCTCGGCCGGCCTCGCCCCGACCTCCAGCGTGAAGGTCGGCACCGCCTTCACCAGCGCCGCGATCATCGCCATGCGCCTTTTCTGCAGCGACAGCAGGCCGGTCATGCCGGTCCGCACATTGTCGGTGGCCAAAGCCACCATGGCGTCTGTCCTGGCCATCGGCAATAGCCGGTTCTCGGTGTCGGCCGAGCGCGCGAGATGCAGGAGCGCGGCGACGGGCCTGGCGCGCACATCCTCGACCCGAATGATTTCGCCGAGGCAGTCCAGCGAAACGGACTGCTCGCCCTCGGCGTCCCACTTCTCGCCGAGGCAAGGCGCGACGAAGGGCAGCATCGCCGCCGTGTTGCGGTGGACCTTCACCCGGCGCGGCATGCCCCAGGCCGTGATGCCCTCAGCTCTCGCGTTGAGGATCATCACGTCGTCCGAGCAAAGGCCGAAACCCCTCGAGGCAAGCGCCAGCGACGTCGTCGACTTGCCCGTGCCGCTTGGCGCATGGATGAGAACCAAGCCGTCCTTTCCAGGCAAGGTGAGACCCGCGGTGTGCAGTATATGCTGGCCGTCGGCGTCGAGCGCCGCATCCAGCACCATCATCAGCAAAGTCCACTTGATCTTGCTGTCGGGATGAAGACGGATTTCGGCCCGGCCCTCGCCGTCGCGGATCGACAGCGTCTGCTGACCCGGAAAGACGAGATGGAAGACGCTTCCGCCGTCGATCATGCGGCAATGGCCGTCCAGCGGCACGTCGCCGTCGAAAGCCAGCTTTCCTTCGGGGTTCTCCTGCAACTCAGGCGTTTCGACGATGTCGACGCGAAAACCGGGCGGGACAGGCTCGTTTACACGCAGGGCGCCGAGCATCAGGTCGAAGCTTGGCCACAGATCGGCCCGCGCGGCGGTGATGCCTATAACCTGGCCGTTGAGGTTGTAGCGGAAAGTCTGGTCGCTCAAGCGACTGGCGCCTTCATCCTGGCGGGGTGGCGGTAGATCTCCACCATGCCGGGCTGGCTGTCGCTGACCACCGGCTTGCCGTCGAGGCAGACCCAGCAATGCGCCGACAGGCGAGGCTCGTGCATCGACCTGGCGTCGACCCCGAAACGCAGCTCCGGGTCGAAGCCGGCCATGCGCAGGAAGCGAAAACCGAGCAGACCTTCCCGAAGGCACCTGCGGTCACGCATCAGCCAGGGGCGCCGCACCGTTCGCTTGACGCGATTGACGATGTAGGTCCAGGGCAAGTCACGATAGGGCGCAGGCGACTGCAGAGGCGCCAGTCTCAACACGCCTTCGAAATCGCGCCGACCGACCAGCACCGGCATCAGCCGGGCGCTGAGCCACAAATGGACGCGGAACAGCGCGCGCAGGACCGGTCCGTCGGCCATCATGCGCCCGGGTCGGCGAGGATGCCTTCAGCCACCAGCTCGGCGGCCAATTCGGCCATGTCCTGGTCGAGCGTTGCCTTGTCGACCTCAAATTCGTCCGACAGCAGGTCGACGATCTGGTTAAGGTTGCGCGCGCCGTTCACCTTGCCGAGAAAAGCCTCGGTCGTGTCGTTGCAGGTGTAAAGCTGGCCACTGCGCGCCAAAAGCACGACGGCGCCATCGCCGACATGCTGCACGGACGCGTCGTCCGCCATCCGAAGCACCGTTTCAGAGCCGATTTCAGCCATCCGCCCGCTCCCTTCGCTGAAAGAGCAATTAGCGCGGCGCCGCGAGGCTGTCCATTGGCATGGATGGCGAAGGGGATCCTGCCGTCGTGGGACGAATATTAGCGAGGTCTTGCGTTCCTGCCGTTGGGTAAGCTATGAGTCCGCCGGGCTTTGGGGAGTGATCTGTATGCGTTACAATTGGGAACGGGCTCCGACGGCATTCGAGCGCCACCGGAAGGCGCTGGCAGCGGCCATCCTGATCGCCGGCGGCGTCGGGCTGATGCTGGCGGCGTTGCCGCTCTAAGCCGGCTTAGATCACGGAGTGACAGCGACGCCTCCGCCAGAGGCGCCGAACAGAGACGTTTGCCGGCGATGTCGACCAAAATGCAGGAAGACATGGCCGCGACGCGCGGCTTAGTCTATGGCAGGCGGCAGAACGTTTCTTGGGAGGAAGGCGGATGGCCTCACGCTATCACGAAGTCTATGCGGGCTGGAAACGCGACCCCGTAGGGTTCTGGGCCGAAGCAGCGAAAGCGATCGACTGGTACAAGCCGGCCGAAAAGGTCTTCGACCTGACGCAAGGCGTCTATGGCCGCTGGTTCACCGGCGCCACCTGCAACACCTGCCATAACGCAATCGACCGCCATGTCGCCGGCGGCCGCGCCGACCAGCTGGCCCTGATCCATGACAGCGCGATCACCGGCACGATCCGGAAATTCACCTATGCCGAATTGAAGCGCGAGGTGGTCGCGCTGGCCTCGGTGCTGCGGCATCGCGGCATCGGCAAGGGCGACCGCGTCATCATCTACATGCCGATGGTGGCGGAAGCGGCCATCGCCATGCTCGCCTCGGCCAGGCTGGGCGCCGTGCATTCGGTGGTGTTCGGCGGCTTCGCCTCGCATGAGCTCGCCACGCGCATCGACGACGCCAAGCCGAAGCTGATCATCTCCGCCTCCTGCGGGCTGGAGCCGGGACGCGTCGTCGCCTACAAGCCGCTGCTCGACAAGGCTATCGAGATGTCGAAGCACAAGCCCGACGCCTGCCTCATCCTGCAGCGCGAGCAGCTGCGCTGCGAGATGAAGGACAATTACGACTTCGACTATGCGGACGCAGTTGCCCGCGAACGGGCGGCCGGCGCCAATGTCGATTGCGTTCCGGTGCTGGCCACCGACCCGCTCTACATCATCTACACCTCGGGCACGACCGGCCAGCCGAAGGGCATCGTGCGCGACAATGGCGGTCACATGGTCGCGCTGAAATGGACCATGGACAACGAGTTCGGCGTCAAGCCCGGCGAAGTGTTCTGGGCGGCTTCCGATGTCGGCTGGGTGGTCGGCCATTCCTACATCGTCTACGCGCCGCTTCTGCATGGCTGCACCAGCGTGCTCTTCGAAGGCAAGCCGATCGGCACGCCGGACGCCGGCACCTACTGGCGGGTGATCTCCGAGCACGGCGTCGTGGCGCTGTTCACCGCGCCGACCGCCTTCCGCGCCATCAAGGGGCAGGATCCCAAGGGCGAGTTCGTGCCGAAATACGACCTGTCGAAGTTCCGCACCTTGTTCCTCGCCGGCGAGCGCGCCGATCCCGAAACGATCAAATGGGCGGAGCAGAAGCTCGACCGGCCGGTCGTCGACCATTGGTGGCAGACCGAAACCGGATCGCCGATGACGATCAACCCGGCGGGTCTGGGACTGCTGCCGGTGAAATACGGCTCGCCCGGCGTGCCGATGCCGGGCTACGACATCCGCATCCTCGATGATGCCGGCCATGAAGTCTCGCGCGGCACGCTCGGCAATGTCGTGGTCAAGCTGCCGCTGCCCGCCGGCTGCCTGCCGACGCTGTGGAATGCCGACGCCCGCTTCCGCCAGGCCTATCTCGAGGAGTTCCCCGGCTACTACAAGACGGCCGATGCCGGCATGATGGACGAGGACGGCTATCTCTATGTGATGGCCCGCACCGACGACATCATCAATGTCGCCGGCCACCGACTCTCGACCGGCGCGATGGAAGAGGTGCTGGCAGCGCATCCCGATGTCGCCGAATGCGCGGTCATCGGCATTGCCGATGCCATGAAGGGCCAGGTGCCGCTCGGCTTCGTCGTGCTCAATGCCGGCGTGTCGCGCGACACCGGCGCGATCGAAAGCGAGGTGGTGGGGCTGGTGCGCGAGCGGATCGGCCCGGTTGCCGCCTTCAAGACCGTGGTGACGATCAAGCGGCTGCCCAAGACCCGCTCGGGCAAGATCCTGCGCGGCACGATGCAGAAGATCGCCGACAAGGAGCAATGGACAATGCCGGCAACCATCGACGATCCCGTGATATTGGATGAGATCACCACGGCGCTGAAGAACCGTGGCATCGGTGTATAGGCGAGCGCAAAGTACGGTGCACCGCCGGGCTTCGCGTTCACGAATCCGTTCTGCGGCGCAATCGTTTGTTGTGCAATGCAGCAATAGCTCCTAAACTTGTCTTGGGGGCCATTGCGCAGGCGTGGCATGGCTCGGCACAAGACGATGTTCGGCGGGGGTCGACATTTTAGGGTTCCTGGCTGTCGGCACGGTGATTTTCCGTCAGCGCAGCTTTTGGATGCGGGCCTTTTCCCGACCGGGTTTCGGTTTCGGCGCGCCACTGACGGCATTCCGCCCTGTTCCTTGACGGCGGCGGCCGGCTTTGCCGGCCCAGCGTGCAACTATTCTTCGCCACCGGCGGTTTCGTCGGCGAGGCGGTGGTCGCGCCCGAGCGGCGCATCCGGCTGTTGCTTGAGCGCAGGCTGTTCCGCTGTCGGCCGAGGGCCGCCTGACCTGGCCGCTGGCCGACCGCATTCAGCGCCGATTTGGCACGCCGATGTGGAATTGTCGGTATTCGGTATGATACGAGGCGCAAAACAGTGCGGGTAATCGAGCCTCAATCCGTGAACCTTTTCCAACGATCGAGACGCCCTCGACCCGCGCCGCGCGAGCGCCTCATCATGGACATACGCGACACGGTCGTCTACGCGATCGGCGACGTGCATGGCTGCCTTGACGAATTGCGCGCATTGGAAGGAAAGATCCAGCTCGACGCGCAGCGCTTCCGCGGCCGCAAGATCATCATCATGCTGGGCGACTATATCGACCGGGGGCCGCATTCGCGGCGCGTGATCGACCATCTGATGGCGCCGCCGCCAAAGGGCTTCCAGCGCATCTGCCTCGTGGGGAACCATGAGGTCGCGCTGCTCCTCTATCTGGACGGTCATCTCTCGCGTGAAACCTGGCTTGGCTATGGCGGCCGCGAGACCCTGTTCTCCTACGGCGTCGACCCTGACCGGCTGATAAGCCTCTACGGTTCGAGCGAACAGGCGGATGCGCGTATACGCGAGGCCATTCCCGCCAGCCATATCGACTTCCTGCGCACGCTGCCGGCGATGGTCTGCTC
>NZ_RZTO01000399.1:0-5567 GCF_003997225.1 Mesorhizobium sp. M2C.T.Ca.TU.002.02.1.1 | reverse complement strand
TTTCGCACGCAGGCTCAAGTCGCTCAAAGGCCTCACGCCTTATGAGTTCATCTGCAAAATCTGGAAACAAGAGCCCGAACACTTCAGGGTCGACCCGGTCCATCAAATGCCGGGACTAAACACCTAGGGTCTTCGCGACGGAGCTGCGCTCCTGCTTCGCTCCAGGATGACGACGTTGTGGAGGCTCGGCAAATTTTCACCGTTTGGTGGCACTCACCGGCCTGCAAGCTAGAGAGATCGTCCGCACCTACGGACCAATACAGACAATCTCTCTACATCGGACCGTCGAAACAGCCTCTTTGTCTCGATCGCGCGGCTAGTCTCTCCATATCGCCTCGGCACCGGGAGACTCGACTGATGTCCGCGCATTTTGCCCGCACCAACCACCATGAAGCGCTCGACCGCCTCGCCGATCGCCGGCTGCTGCGCGCGCTCGCCTATGTCGATGGCCATTGGACAGCGAGCGAAGCGGCGGCAAGTTTTGAAGTCACCGATCCGGCGACCGGAGCCACCGTCGCCTTCGTGGCGGCACTCGATGCCGCCCAGACGACGAAGGCGATCAACGCCGCGTCCCGTGCGTTTCCCGCCTGGCGCTCGGCGCTGCCGCAGGAACGCTCGAAGACCTTAAGAAAATGGTTCGATCTGATCATCGCCGCCAAGGACGATCTGGCGCTGCTGATGACGCTGGAACAGGGCAAGCCGCTGAAGGAGTCGCTGGGCGAGATCGATTACGCAGCCTCCTTCGTCGAGTGGTATGCCGAGGAAGCGAAACGCCTCAACGCCGAAAGCGTCACCAGCCATCTGCCGAATGCCGAGATGTCGGTGCGCCGCGAACCGCTAGGCGTGGTCGGCGTCGTCACGCCCTGGAATTTTCCGTCGGCCATGCTCACCCGCAAGGCCGCGGCCGCGCTTGCCGCCGGCTGCACGGTGGTGGCGCATCCGTCCTCCGAAACACCGCTGTCGGCCCTGGCGCTGGCCGAGCTCGGCGAGCGCGCCGGCCTGCCGGCCGGGGTCTTCAACGTCGTCACCGGCGATGCGCGCACCATCGTCGGCGCGATGTGCGCCGACGCCAGGGTTCGCGCCATGAGCTTCACCGGCTCGACCGAAGTCGGCCGGCTGATCGCCGCGCAGAGTGCGCCGACAATGAAACGCTTGGTCATGGAGCTCGGCGGGCATGCGCCGCTGATCGTCTTCGACGACGCAGACATCGACAAGGCGGTGACGATCGCGCTCGACGCCAAATTCGCCACCTCCGGCCAGGACTGTCTCGCCGCCAACCGCATCTATGTGCAGCGGCCTATCTATGACCGCTTCTGCGCCGCTTTCGCGCGCCGCATCGAGCGGCTCCGCATCGGCAACGGCCTGTCCGCGGACGCCGATATCGGGCCGCTGATGCATGAGCGCGCGGTCAAGAAGGTCGAGGAGCAAGTCGCCGATGCGCTTACCCATGGCGCGCGCTGCCTGACCGGCGGCAAGCGCCACGCTGCCGGCCCGCTGTTCCACCAGCCGACCCTGCTTGTCGACGTGCCGGACGAAGCTCTGATCATGCATGAGGAAACCTTTGGCCCTGTCGCCGCCGTCACGCCGTTCGACGACGAGGCGGAAGTCGTCGCCCGGGCTAACGCCACCGAATATGGCCTGGTCGCCTATGTCGTCACCGAGAATGGCGCGCGGCAGGCGCGCATGGGCCGCGCCTTGGAGTACGGCATGGTCGCGATCAACCGCGTCAAGATCACCGGCGCGCCGATCCCGTTCGGCGGCGTCAAACAGTCCGGCATCGGCCGCGAAGGATCGCGCCACGGGCTCGAAGCTTTTACGGATCTCAAATACCTCTGCCTCGATGTAGCCTAAGCTACGCAGGCCTCATTCTCGTCAGGAGTCAAAAAATGCTCGAACAGTCCAACGAACTCTCCGCCTGGGATCGCGACCACTTCTTCCATCCCTCGACGCATATGGGCACGCACGCGCGGGGTGAGTCGCCAGCCCGCATCATGGCCGGCGGCGAAGGCGTCATCGTCTGGGACAGCACCGGCAAGAAGAGCATCGATGCCTTCGCCGGCCTCTATTGCGTCAATGTCGGCTACGGCCGCCAGAAGATCGCCGATGCCATCGCCGAGCAGGCTAAGAATCTCGCCTACTACCACGCCTATGTCGGGCACGGTACCGAGGCCTCGATCACCCTGGCCAAGATGATCATCGACCGCGCGCCGAAGGGCATGAGCAGAGTCTATTTCGGCCTCTCCGGCTCCGACGCCAACGAGACCAACATCAAGCTGATCTGGTACTACAACAACGTCCTCGGACGGCCGGAGAAGAAGAAGATCATCTCGCGCTGGCGCGGCTACCACGGTTCCGGCGTCATGACCGGATCGCTGACCGGGCTCGAGTTGTTCCACAACGCTTTCGACCTGCCGCGCGCGCCGATCTTGCACACCGAGGCACCCTATTATTTCCGCCGCGCCGACCGCTCGATGAGCGAGCAGCAGTTTTCGCAATATTGCGCCGACAAGCTGGAAGAGATGATCCTTGCCGAAGGCCCGGACACGGTCGCGGCCTTCATCGGCGAGCCGATCCTCGGCACGGGCGGCATTGTGCCGCCGCCAGCCGGTTACTGGCAGAAGATCCAGGCCGTGCTGGATAAATACGACGTGCTGCTCGTCGCCGATGAGGTGGTGACCGGCTTCGGTCGTCTCGGCACCATGTTCGGCTCCGATCATTACGGCATCAAGCCGGACCTGATCACCATCGCCAAGGGGCTGACCTCGGCCTACGCGCCGCTTTCCGGCGTTATCGTTTCCGACAAGGTCTGGCAGGTGCTGGTCAAGGGCTCCGATAAGCTCGGCTCGCTCGGCCATGGCTGGACCTATTCGGCGCACCCGATCTGCGTGGCCGCCGGTGTCGCCAATCTCGAGCTGATCGACGAGATGGACCTGGTGCGGAATGCCGGCGAGACCGGCGCCTACTTCCGCGCAGAGTTGGCCAAGGCCGTCGGCGGGCACCGGAATGTCGGCGAGGTGCGCGGTGACGGCATGCTGGCCGCGATCGAATTCGTCAAGGACCGCGACGACCGCGTCTTCTTCGATCCGGCGCTGAAGGTCGGGCCGCAGATCGCCACGGCGCTGGCTGCCAGCGGCGTCATCGGCCGCGCCATGCCGCAGGGCGACATCCTCGGCTTCGCGCCGCCGCTCTGCCTGACGCGCGAGGAGGCCGACATCGTCGTCGCCAAGACCGCCGACGCGGTGAACAGCGTGTTGGCAAGCATCTGAGAAGCGATATGAATGCCATGACCAGAACCGTTCCCGCCACCATGGCCGCCGTGCAGCTTACGGGCCATGGCGGCCTGGAGAAGCTCGTCTACCGCACCGATGTGAAGGTGCCCGCGCCGGCCGCCGGCGAGGTGCTGGTCAAGGTCAGCGCCTGTGGCATGAACAACACCGACGTCTGGGTGCGCCAGGGCGCCTATGGTACGGAGGAGGATGCGGCTGCCGTGTCGACCTGGCGCCGGCAAGGTAACACGCTCACCTTCCCGCGCATCCAGGGCACCGACACGGTAGGCACCATCGTCGCGGTCGGTAACGGCGTATCCAACGACCGCATCGGCGAGCGCGTCATGGTCGATTTCTCCATCTACAACCGCGACGACGATTCGCTGGCCGACATCGACTATATGGGCCATGGCCGCGATGGCGGTTATGCCGAATATCAGGCGCTGCCGGCCGAGAACGCGCATGTCGTCGACACCGGGCTCAGCGATGTCGAGCTGGCCACCTTCTGCTGCGCCTATCTCACCGGCGAGCAGATGCTTGAGCGTGCCGCCCTGAAAGCCGGCGAGCGGGTGCTGGTCACCGGCGCCTCGGGCGGCGTCGGCTCCGGCATCGTGCAATTGGCAAGGGCGCGCGGCGCCATTCCCTATGCCGTCGTCGGCAAAGGCAAGGAACAGGCCGTGCTCGACATCGGCGCCGAGAAGGTGATCACGCGCGGCGTGGCCGACCTGCTCACCGCCGTCAACGAAGCGACCGGTGGCCAGCCCATAGACGTGGTCGCCGACCTCGTCGGCGGCGCCGTCTTCAACGACCTCCTGCGTATCCTGCGCCCCGAAGGCCGCTACACCACGGCAGGCGCCATCGCCGGTCCGGTCGTGCAGCTCGATCTGCGCACCATGTATCTGAAGCAGCTGCAGCTCAATGGCTCAAGCCAGGGCACGCGGGCGGATTTCCGCCGCATCGTGCGCTACATCGAGGAAGGAAAGATCAAGCCGCTGGTCGGGGGCGTCTACAAGCTTTCCGATTTCCACCGCGCCCAGACCGACTTCATGGGCAAGGACTTCGTCGGCAAGCTGGTGGTGGTGCCGGACGCGATGTGGAGCCGCGCCTGACCCCGGAAAGAGTGCCCGGCGCGGTCAGCCGTTGATCGCGCTGCCCTCGATCCGGTCGAAACCCTCAGCGGCGGGCGCTTCCCTGAGGCTGATCAGCTCGGCCACGTCGACGACCTTCAACTGACCTGCCACGCCGAGCGCATCGGTGGCGGCGGTGTACATGACCTTGTCCTTGGGACAGGCGACGACGAACATGTCGACGCCGAGACTGAGCGCCTCGCGGATGCGGTTCTCGCTGGGCCGTTCCTTGACGCCGTCATCGCCCTGCCAGATGCGGCCGCCGCCGGCGCCGCAGCAGAAGGAATTCTCGCGGCAGCGCGGCATGTCGTGAAGAGTGTAGCCCGCCGCCTTGATAAGGTCGCGCGGCGCGTCGAAGCCGCCATTGTAGCGGCCGAGATAGCAAGGATCGTGATAGGTCACCAACGCGCCGTCGGCCGGGGCGATGTCAAGCTTGCCCGCCGCAATCAGCTCGGCGAGCAGCGCCGTGTAGTGAAGCACCTCGAACTCTGCGCCAAAATGGCGGTAGTCGTTCTTCAGCGCGTTGAGGCTGTGCGGGTCCGTGGTGACGATGCGGTTGAAGCTGCATTCGCGGATCGCGTCGATGTTGGATTGGGCAAGCGTCTCGAACAGGCCTTCCTCGCCGGCGCGCCTCACGTCGTTGCCGCTGTTGCGCTCGGCATCGAAGAGGATGCCGAAATCGACGCCGGCGGCCGTGAAAAGCTTGGCGACCTTGCGGGTCACGTCCTGGACGCGTGGATCGTAGGACGCGTAGTCCCCGACGAACCACAGCACGTCGACCGGTTCGCTGCGCGCGTCCTTGACCGGGAAGCCGAGCTCCTTAGTCCAGCGCGCCCGCATCTTGGACGGCTTCCCCATGGAGTTCCCGAGACGCGTGAGGTTCGTCAGCGCATCCTGAAGCATGGGGCTGACGTGGCCTTCATCGACAAGATGGCGCCGCATGTCGATGATCTTGGGCAAATGCTCGATCTCGACCGGACAGGCCTCCATGCAGGCGCGGCAGGTCGTGCAGGCCCACAGCGTCTCTTCGGCGATGATGCCGCCGACCAGAAGGCCCGAGGCATCGTTCGCCAGCGCGTCGCGCATATCGGTGATCAGCATCTTCGGGCTGAGCGGCAGGCCCGAGGCGTAGGCGGGGCAGACCGCCTGGCAGCGTCCGCATTCGGTGCAGGAC
>NZ_RZTO01000398.1:0-5570 GCF_003997225.1 Mesorhizobium sp. M2C.T.Ca.TU.002.02.1.1 | reverse complement strand
AGATTATCGACAACGGCACCAGCGCCGGAACCGGGAGGTAGCGGATGAAGTCGATCATCGGCTCCAGCGCGGCGCCGATGATGCGATAGGAGCTCATCATGATGCCGATTGGAATCGCCATCGCCGCCGCCAGCAGGAACGCGATCCAGACGCGAGCGGTCGACACGGCAACGTGCCAGACGAGGTTCTGTTCGGTCAGCATCCTCCACAGGGCGGCGACCACGCGGGTGGGCGAGGGCAGGAATTGCGGCGCGATGATGCCGGAGCGCGCGGCCGCCTCCCAGGCCGCCACCACCAGGAAAGCCGCGGCGATGCCGACCGAAAGTTCCACCATCGGCGCAGCACGGCCGCGGAAGACGAACAGATTGCTGAACAAAATCGCTATCCCTGGGTGATGGGGGAGGCTGCGGCGCGTATCGGAAGACCTACTTCGCAGGCACTTTGTTGATCACCGAATTGTCGATCTGATCGGCGGCGATCAGCTTGTTGTCGGCGGCGCCGTTTTCCAGGTTGAGCTGCATGACGGTGTCGAAGATGCCGTGCAGGGTGCCTTTCTCGCCTGGCTTGCCCATATAGGCGAGCGACTCGGAAAGCGTGATGTAGGAGAGCGAGCCGTTGACGATCCCCTTCACCTCATCCGGCGTCAGCCCGAAATGCTTGGACGCCATCTCGGCGAACTTGTCCGGCTCGGCCTTGATGAAATCGACGGCTTCATAGATGCAGCCGAGGAAACGGGCATATTTGTCCGGGTTGGCCTTGAGATCATCGTTGCGCACGATGATCGCGTCGATGATGATGCCGCGATGATCCTTGGATGAGATCAGCATGCGCGCGCCCGGTCGGGTCGAGGCCTTGAGCGCCTGCGACATGAACGGCTCATAGGTGGCGATCGCGGCGATCGAGGGATCGACGAACACCGCGCCGGTGTCGGCGGAGGCGATATCCTTGATCTGAAGGTCTTTCAGCGACAGGCCCGCCTGCTTCAGCTCCATCTGAAGCAGCAGGCGCGCGGGGATGTTGGGTTCCGCAGCCACCACCTTGCCCTTGAGGTCGGCCACCGACTTGACGTTGTCGTCGGTGATCACGCCGTCGCCGCCGACCGATTCATCGATCGTGCCGATGATGATGCCGGGGGTCGAGGCATCGCGCGGACGGCCCTGATATTCGCCGACCGAACGCATCTGCAGCTCGATGTCGCCGCGCGCCATCGCCGCCATGACGTTCGTCAGGTCGTCCTCGAACTTGATGCTGACATCGAGGTCCTTCTTGGCGAAACAGCCAAGGTCGGACGCAATGTGGACGGGTGCGAATCCCAACCATGTGGGCGCCAGGATGCGGATCTGGTCGGCGCTGAAGGCGGATTGCGCGCCGGCGAGCACGAGCGCGGCGGACAAGGCGAAGGCCCTGGATGACTTCATGATTGTTCCCCAATGTTTTGTGTTTGTTTTGCGCAGGCTCGCGGCTTTCAACATTGATGTAAATGAGTTTATTTAGAAGCATACATTGAAGAATGTCGATGTATGGCAAGGGAGTGGCATGCGCCGGCTGGACAATATCGATATCCGCCTGCTTCGCGTCTTCGTGGCGCTGGCCGACTGCGGCGGCTTCGCGGCCGCCCAGATCACGCTCAATCTGTCGCAGCCGACGCTGAGCACGCATCTGGCCGAACTGGAAAAACGCATCGGCGCGCAGCTCTGCCATCGCGGGCGCAAGCAATTCCGGCTGACCGAGGTCGGCCGGGCCACCTACGATGCCGCGCAGAAGCTGTTTCGCGACCTTGACGATTTCGGGCATCGCATCAGCGCGGCCAGCGGCAGCCTGTCGGGGCGATTGCGGCTCGGCACATCGGACGGCGTGTTCACCAGCGCGGAGCTCGGCATCCAACATGCCCTCGGCCGCTTCATGGGGCCGGATTCCGATGTCTTCATCGACCTGACGGTGGGCACGCCATCCGAACTCGAACAACAGGTCGCCGACGGTGGCCGGGACGTCGTCATCGGACCGCTGTCGCAAAAGGCGCCGGGCGTCGTCTACCGCGATTATTGCGGAGAGCCGCATCTCCTCTACTGCGGGCGGCGCCACCCCCTATTTGCCGTGCCGGATTCGACGATCGACAAGGCGGCTATCGACACCGCCCGTTTTTCGGTCCGCAGCTACCGGCATTTCGACGACCTCTATCTTGTCGGCCATCCGCGCGCGAGCGCGTCCGTCGTCCATATGGAGGCACAACTGATGCTCATCCTTTCGGGCAACTTCATCGGCTTCCTGCCTTGCCATTTCGCGGATCCATGGGTGGCAAAGGGCGAAATGCGGGCGATCCGGCCGAGAGCCTACGCATTCAGCTCCGTCCATCGTGTCGCCTACCGCAAGGCCGATGCCCAGAGCTTGCTGGTCCAAGCCTTTCTCGAGGCGCTCTTCGACCCGGCGCAGGCGACGAAATCCGGGACGACGCGCGATCCGGCAGTGCGTCCTTGATCGATCAGGCCGGATTTTGCAGAGCCTGCAGCGATCGGCTCAGGTTCTTTCTGGCCTGTGCCTCGAACCTGTCGCGGAACGCCTGCGTGTAGAAAATATGCGACCGGGCGAGGAAATTCTGCAGGACGGCCGAGCGGCCGGCGCGCCACATCGGCTCCTCGACCCAGCCATATTCCAGCCGGACCGCCTTCTCGTAAGCATCGAAGACCGCCGGTTCGGCGCCGAGGATCGCCAGATCCATGTCGAGCAAAAAAGCCGCATCGTTGCGCGCGCCCTTGTCCCGGAACGGCGGCAACTGGTGCGTGGCGGTGGCGTTGATCATTGCCGCGATGCGGGCGAGGCGATGAGGGGCGACGCGCCCGGCGAGCCTTTTCTCGGCCAGTCCGGCGCTTTTTGCCTCATTGTCCTTGGCGCGGCTGTCATAGATGGCGTCGTGGAACCAGATTGCCGCTTCAACGGCCTGCGGATCTTCGAGCAGGTGCCGGTATTCCCTTGCCAGCGCCAGCATCGCGTCGATATGGGCCAAGCCGTGATAGTGGCGATCCGCGGCCTGATACAGCGCCGCAAGCTCGCTTTTCAGCGCTTCGTCGATCAAGGGTTCGTTTTCCATCGTCGCTTGAATTTGCGTGAACCAGGTCCATTTGACAAAGCACTAAGGAAAATTGAGTTCAACCGTGCTACGATCTGTCCTATATGTGCCGCCGGAGAATGAGCAAGGCCGGAGAGCGTCGATGAACAGCGTTACGATTGCCCGCCCCAGCATGGTGCAGCCGGTCGACCCGATCTGGCGGTCGATCCGCGACGAGGCGATGGAGGCGGTGAACCGCGATCCGCTGCTCGCGGCCTTCCTCTATTCGACCATTCTCAACCAGGAGAGCCTGGAAGAGGCGGTGATCCACCGGCTGGCCGAGCGCCTGGCGCATCAGGATATCGGTTCCGATCTCATCCGCCAGACCTTCAAGGCGATGCTGGACGACGATCCGGAGTGGAGCTCGACGGTTCGCGTCGACATCCAGGCCTATTACGACCGCGACCCGGCCTGCGACCGCTTCATCATGCCGGTTCTCTATTTCAAGGGTTTTCACGCCATCCAGACGCACCGGCTGGCGCATTGGCTGTGGAACCAGGGCCGCAGGGACTTCGCGCTCTACCTGCAGAGCCGCTCGTCCTCGGTGTTCCAGACCGACATCAATCCGGCCGCCCGCATCGGCAAGGGCATCTTCCTCGACCACGCCACGGGCTTGGTCGTCGGCCAGACGGCCGTTATCGAGGATGATGTCTCGATCCTCCACGGCGTGACTTTGGGCGGCACCGGCAAGGCCAATGGCGACCGCCACCCGAAGATCCGCCGCGGCGTGCTGATCGGCGCCGGCGCCAAGATCCTCGGCAATATCGAGATCGGCCATTGCTCCAAGATCGCGGCCGGCTCGGTGGTGCTGTCGCCTGTGCCGCACAACAAGACGGTCGCCGGCGTGCCGGCGCGGGTCGTGGGAGAAACCGGCTGCGACCAGCCTTCGCGGCAGATGGACCAGCTTCTGCCGTCGCAGAGCATGGACCACGTGGTCAGCTTCGACATCTGACCTCCGCCATCCTCGGAAACCGCCGAAATCCGGCCGCCAGGTTCGGCCGCTTTTGTCCTATGCAATTGTCCCGGCTTGCCTTTACATGGCCATCGTTGGCGTGTCAGAAGCGCGTTCCATCGAACGAGGCCGACATTTCGGAGAAGACTTTTGAAGCCTGACGAGATCAGAAAGCTGGACGCCTATTTCAAGCGCGTCTTCCAGAACCCCAAGCTGCAGGTGAAGGCGCGTCCGCGCAAGGAGGACTCGGCCGAAGTCTATGTCGGCGACGAGTTCCTCGGCATCGTCTTCAAGGACGAGGACGACGGCGACTATAATTTCTCGATGGCCATTCTCGACATCGATCTGGCTTAATTCATACCGGTTTCCGGCCGGGCGGTGCCGCCGCCCGCCGAGTTGGCCTGCAGGCGCAGGCCGCGGGCTCTGTTCCGACGCAATCCGGACGGAAAGCCGCGAAGCACTTTTCCTGGAATTGCTTTAATCTTGGCAATGCCGCGGGATATGCACCCGCCGCCAGCTTGTCGAACCTTCCCGCACCACCACCCGGCGCGCCACCGTCCCGTATGAGGGCGGGATTTGCCGGATGCGTACCTGCTGCGGCCGCACCAGCACTTCGTGGGCAACCGCTTCATATTCCGCCGGCAGGACCACGCGCCGGACGCGCTCCGGCTGGACCACCACCGTTTCCGCCACGCGCGCATAGCGGGCCTTGCGCCATACCTTGCACAGCACCTTGCGGCCATGGATGACGCGCCATTCCCAGGCATAGCCGCCATCGTCGACCTTGACCGTGTGGTAGACCGTGCGTGTCACCGCAGGCACAGTCTCGTAGGTGACGCGCGGCGGTGCGATCTGCTCCACGCCCTGATAGGTGCCGTAGATCGGCGCGTCGTAATCGACCACCTGCCCGCCGGGGCTCAGCATCACATCCTCGTAGACGGTGTCGTAAAGCGCCGGCCTATGGATCGGCTCATAGCATTCGAGCGCGCGGCCGCCGGCGGCGGTTCCTGAGACGCTGGCAAGCATCGCGACGGCCGCCAGCGATGCGGAGCTTTTGCGGATCATGACATTCCCCCGTTGAAAAAGGACGCCTTCACAACGCAGGACTGTAGCGGAAGGTCCGGAAGCCGACAGCGATTTCGAGGCTTTTCGTTAAGCGGCGCGGTTAAGGAATTGCTACCTTGCCGATGGCTTCGGCTCGACCAGCCGGACCGAGCCCGCCTCACAGGGCCAATCCGCCTCGGCTTCGCCGGCGCCGCAGCGCTTTACTCGACTTAACCAGATGGCTAGGAGAGGCGGCCTTGCGCTAGGGTGAGCCGGCATCCTATTTAGGTCGTAACCGATCCAGAACGATTCCGCGCGATTGCCGATAATGCCAAGGCGCCGGAATCCATCTCCAACAAGGGCAGTCCATGAAGAACCCCGTTGAAACCTACATGAACCTCGTTCCGATGGTGGTCGAGCAGACCAATCGCGGCGAGCGCGCCTACGACATCTTCTCGCGCCTCTTGAAGG
>NZ_RZTO01000397.1:0-5575 GCF_003997225.1 Mesorhizobium sp. M2C.T.Ca.TU.002.02.1.1 | reverse complement strand
GCGGTGAAGCGGTCGTACTGGGCGTCGAGCTCGGCATGAATGTCCCGCTCGTCGATACGCCCGCGCCGCACCGGCAGCGCAAGGGCGGCGAGCCCGGGCAGCTTGCCTTCCGGCGCCAGGCTGGACGAACCGGCCGCCGCGATCTGATCGGTGAGGGTCAGGTGCAATCCGATGGCTGCCCTTCTGCGAAAAGGCCTTATGCGCGCCGCCGCCTCTTCCCATTCGGGAAAGCCGGTCATGCAACTGGTTCCGGTCAGACGGCCGCGCGCGATGAGGTCGAGGATCGCGCCCGATACCCCCGGCGCAAGGCCGTAATCGTCGGCGATCAGGCGGATCGACCTGGTCATTTGTCGGGGGCAGCCTGCTGGACGGCATCGCCGTGCAGGACGTCGCGCACGATGTAGACGGGCCGGTCCTTGCTTTCGCTGAGCGTGACCCAGACATATTCGCCGATCAGGCCGAGCAGCGCCAGGTTGAGGCCGCCCAAAAGCACGACGGCGACCATGATGCTGGGGTAGCCAGGCACGGCGATGCCGTAGAACAGCACCTCGAAGAGCACCTTCACGCCATAGGCGAGACCGGCCAACGCCGCCAGCAATCCGATGAGGCTGATGACGCGCAGCGGGATCACGGAAAACGAGGTGAACCCTTCAAGCGAGAACGCGATCAGGTTGAACCTTGTCCATTTCGACGTGCCGCCGGCGCGGTTTTCCGGCGAATAAAGCACCGCCTTCTGGCGAAAGCCCGCCCAGGCGAACAGGCCCTTGTTGAAACGCCGCTTGTCGCGCACGCTGGTCAAGGCGCGCGCCACCGCGCCGCGCATGACGCGGAAGTCTCCGGCATTTTCCGGGATATCGAAACGCTGGCTGCTGTTGATCAGTTTGTAGAACAGCCGCGCCAGCTGGCTGCGCCGCCAGCTCCCCTCGCGCCGGTCATTCTGAGCATAGACCACGTCGATCTCAGGATTCTCGACCAGCTCGCCGATCATCTTCAGGCTGATGTCCATGGAGTGCTGGAGGTCGGAGTCCATGATCAGGACCATGTCGCCGCGGGAATGATCGAGACCGGCGAGCACCGCCGCTTCCTTGCCGAAATTGCGGCTGAGCCGCACGATCTCCCAAGAGCCCGACAATGCCGCGGCGAACGTCTCGGCGCTGCCGTCGCGGCTGCCGTCGTCGACGAGTATCTTGCGGACCGTCATGCCGAAGCGCTCCGCCACGGCCACTTCCAGCCTGTCGAGCAGCCCGACAAACGCGATGGCGGATTCGGCCTCGTTGAAGAACGGCGCGATGATGTCGAGCATCTCAGCCATGCGCGACGGCTCCGGCGGCTGGTGCCTTCCGTCTGTCTTGCGTCCAGAACCAGCCGATGAGCACGCAGGCGATCATGCTGATGCTGATCGGCCGGAACCACAGGTGGAAAAGATCGTGCAGTCGCATATCGACGCTGGTCAGTCCGGTGACGAAGAGGAGCGTTGCCAAGAACCAGCACACGGTCCCGCCTCCCTTCTCCCGCCAAAGCAAGGCGATGGCGAGACCGGCAGGCACCGCCGCCATGGCATAGGTGTTCTGCTCGACCCGCGGATTGAAGACGCACATGTAGAATGCCGCGGCGAGGAAGATGGCGAGTCCGCTGACGTTGGGTTCCAGCCTGCGGTCGTACCGGAGTACCAGCCAAAGTGTGGCCAAGCCGGCGACGACGCGCACGATCGTCGCCACGGATTCAGGGATCGGCATCCCAAGCCGCGTGAAAGGCGCCGTGAAGTCGGCCGGGACGAAGGGGCCGGTTGGATCGACCGTCATCGAAGTCAGCAGCCGGAAGAAATCGTGATATTGCGCGGTGATGTAGTCGGTCGACGCAAAGCCATAGGGGATGGCGAGCACGACGAGCACGGCCAGCGCCAGCACCGGTATCAGCTTGGGACGCAGCGCTCCCGCCAGAAGCAGCATGATGATCGCGGTCGGTTTGGCGATGATCGCGAGCGATGCCCAGAAGAAGGTCTCAGCCCGGCGTCCCTCGAGTGTCGACAATGTGAGAAACCAGCACGCCCCGGTGAGCAGGATCGTCGCCTGGCCGTTGCGAAGCGCCGCCAGCGACACCGGCAAGGCAAGGAAGAGACCGAAAGACAACAGCCATGTCTGCTCCTCGCCGCCAAGCTTGCGCACCTGGCGCATCGCGGCAAAGGTGAGGACGCCGAAGCCCAGCATGTGCCACAAGATATTGCCCAGATATGGCCCGAGCTTCAGCAATGGAACGTAGAGGACGGCGAAGCCGGGAGCGTATAGATACCCCATGGCGACGTCGACCTGATACAGCGGCTGGCTGCTCAGAAACGCTTCGCTGCCATGTCTATAGATATGGACCACCGAACGCGTGGTGGGCGACCATAGCACCAGGCCAAGCACAATCAGAAACGACCCGATCCACAGCCAAAACCCCAAACGGTCGAAGACCGGCCTGGTTACCGTCATAGCGCACCCCGCATTCCGACCAGGACGGCTTTCCCATCGCCGCTTGGCTTCAAGCGCCGGCCAAATATCACATCGAAATGAAATAGAACATCCGAGCGTGACTGTTACCGACGCGGGGCAACGGAAGGCGAAACAGCGGCGTTTTTCCGCCGCTCTCTTGTCGATCACGGTTTTGTGTTCAAATCGGCGCCCGGCTGCCTACGGCCTGATGAACACCTTTCCGTTGGGCTTTGCGAGCTCGGCCGGCAGCCGCGCCATCGCCTCGTCCAGCGGCACGACCGCCGTGACGTCGGTCGACCAGCGTCCGTCGGAAAAGCGCTTCTGCGCCTCCAGCACCGCCGGGCCCAGCCTGTCGCGGAACTGGCGCATCCATTCGGCCAGCCAGAAGCCCTCGACGCGCTTGTGCTGGAAGATCAGTTGGCCGGGCTCGCGGATCACCGTCGGCTCGGCGTCGAGCCGGCCATAGACGATCCAGCGCGCGCGTTTTGGCATGGCGGCGAAGATGGCGGAAGCCAGCGGGCCGGTGACGGCGTCGAGGAAAATGCGCGGCTGCTCGGCCTTCATCGCCTCGCGCAACGCCGCCTCGAAATCCGCCGCCTTCTCGTTGAGCACATGGGCGGCGCCGAGTTCCTTCAGCAGTGGGATCTGCTCGTCGCGGCGCACCGTGACGATCGGCCGGAAACCGTCCTCCTTCGCCAGCCCGATGATCAGCTTGCAGAGCTGGCTGGCGCCGGCGGTCATGATGAAGGCCTTTTCGCCTTCCTCTCTGACGATGTCGAACATGGCCAAGGCGGTCAGCGGATTGACGATCATCGCAGCAGCATCCTCGTCGCGCACCGTGTCGATGAGCGGGATGCAGGACGCGGCCTCGGCGACGGCGTAATCCGCCCATGCGCCCCAGTTCGACACGCCGGTGGCGAAGGCGACGCGCTTGCCCGCAAGGCTTTTTGCATACGGGTCGTCGCCCGTGGCGACGACAATGCCGACGCCCTCGAAACCGGCCGGCCGGCCCTTGACCCGCGGCTGGCCGTACTGGCCCTTGATGAAGGCGATGTCGGACGGGTTGATCGAGGCGAGGCTGACCTTGATCAGCGCTTGTGTCGGCCCAGGCGCCGGCACGGCGATGCTGCCGGGCTGGAGATAAGGCTCCATCGCTTCCAGCGCGGCCGCCGAAGGCGTCCTGGTGTAACCGTCGCCGACAAGCAGCAGACCCTGCATTTGCGATGGAAGCGCCATGGCCGTCAGACCTTTTCCTGCGTGTATTTCTTCAGTTCCGTGCGCGCCACCTGGCGCCGGTGCACGGCGTCCGGCCCGTCGGCCAGCCGCAATGTCCTCAAATGCGTCCAGGAGCGGGCGAGCGGCGTGTCCTGGCTGATGCCTTGCGCGCCGAACATCTGCACCGCCTCGTCTGTGACCTTCAGCGCGACGCGGGGCGCCACCACCTTGATCTGGCTGATCCAGGGCGCGGCGGCGCGGGCATCGCCCTGGTCGATCATCCAAGCCGCCTTGAGGCACAAGAGCCGCGCCATTTCGATCTCCATGCGGCATTCGGCGATGATGTCGAAATTGGCGCCGAGCTTTGCCAGCGGCTGGCCGAAGGCCTCGCGCCGCACCGAACGCTGACACAGCATCTCCAGCGCCATCTCCGCCTGGCCGATGGCGCGCATGCAGTGATGGATGCGGCCCGGCCCGAGCCGCCCCTGCGCGATCTCGAACCCCCTGCCCTCGCCGAGGATCAGGTTTGCCGCCGGCACCCGGACGTTGTCGAATCTCAGATGCATATGTCCATGCGGGGCATCGTCGTCGCCATAGACCTGCATGGGCCGCAGCTTGGTGATGCCCTTGCTGTCGGAAGGCACCAGGATCATCGAATGCCGGCGGTGCTGCGGCTCCCCGTCCGATCCCGTCCTGACCATGACGATATAGATGGCGCAGCGCGGATCGCCCGCTCCGGAAGCCCACCATTTCTCGCCGTTCAGCACATAGTCGTCGCCCTGCCGCTCGCAGCGCATCGAAATGTTGGTGGCGTCCGAAGACGCCACGTCCGGCTCGGTCATCAGATAGGCCGAACGGATTGTCCCCTCGAGCAGCGGCTCCAGCCAATCGCGCTTGTGCGCTTGCGAGCCGTAGCGTTCCAGCACCTCCATGTTGCCGGTGTCGGGCGCCGAGCAGTTGAAGGTCTCGGCGCCGAGATGCGCCTTGCCCATCTCCTCCGCCAGATAGGCGTATTCGACGGTGGAAAGGCCGTAGCCGCGCTCGGAATCGGTGAGCCAGAAGTTCCACAGGCCGCGCTCGCGCGCCGTCTTCTTCAAGCTCTCCAGGATTTCCGTCTGCCTGGCCGTATAGGCCCAGCGGTCGCCCCCCTTGCCGACTTCGGCGAGGAACGCTTCGCCGAGCGGCGCGATCTCGTCGCGCACCATCGCCGCCACACGCTGGTGGATAGGCTTCAGCCGCTCGGTCATTCCGAGATTCATGTCCGCCATCGCTTACGCCTTTCCGAAGATAAATCTTTACCCGTGGCAAGGATGACCGTACTTCGGCTAGCCTTGTCAACGCGAGTCCTTGGGGCGAGTCCTTGGGGCGAGTCCTTGGGGCGAATCCCTGGGGCGAGTCCTTGGGCAAGTCCCCGGCCGGGCAGGATGCGGAGAAACACGATGAGCTATCTGGACAAGCTGTTCTCGGTCGCCGGTAAGACCGCGCTGGTGACGGGTGCTGCGACCGGCATCGGCCGCATGGTGGCGACCGGGCTGGTGCGCGCCGGCGCTCATGTGATGATCGCCTCGCGCAAGGGCGAGGATTGCGTGAAAGTCGCCAACGAATTGAACGCGCTTGGCGGCTCCGGCCATGCCGAGGGCTTTGCCGGCGACGTGTCAAGCGAAGCGGGCATCGCCGCGCTCGTCGCCGAGGTCAAGGCGCGCGCGGAGCGCCTGCATATCCTGGTCAACAATGCCGGCATTTCCTGGGGCGCGCCGCTGCAGGATTTCCCTTACCACGCCTGGGCCAAGGTGTTCGGCGTCAACGTCACCGCCGTCTTCCACCTGACCCGGGAGCTTTTGCCGCTGCTCGACGCCGCGGCGAGCAACGAGGACCCGGCCCGCGTGATC
>NZ_RZTO01000396.1:0-5581 GCF_003997225.1 Mesorhizobium sp. M2C.T.Ca.TU.002.02.1.1 | reverse complement strand
GGGTAAGGGCGCGCTGATGCACTTCGGACCCCACCTCCTCCTCGCCGCTCTCGAAGGCCTCGTCACCTCCGCCGTGCTGGCGCTGACGGCGCTCGGCCTGTCGCTGGTGTTCGGCGTCATGCGCGTCGTCAATGTCGCGCATGGCGAGTTCTTCATGCTGGGCGCTGTGCTCGCCTGGGCGGTCTCGACGGCGATTTCCGGCCATCCGGCCATCGGCTTCGTGGCGGCGCTGGTGATCGCGCCCTTGCTGGTCGGGCTGGTCGCGCTCGTCGCCGAGCGCCTGGTGCTGCGCCGGCTGAACTACAATCCGGAAGGCACCATCGTCGCCACCATCGGCATGCTCTACATCATCCAGCAGCTGGCGCTGACCTTCTATGGCCCCGAGGCCCGCCCCGTGGAGCCGCCCTTCAGCTACCGCATCCTTTTGCCGTGGTTCGGCTATTCCGGCTACAAGCTGTCGGTGGTCGCCGCTTCCGCCATTCTGCTGGTCATCACCTGGCTGGTGCTGACCCGGACGAAGATCGGCCTGATCATGCGGGCCACGCAATATGACCGCGAGACGGCGCAGGCCTTCGGGATCCCGGTCGAGCGCGTCTATGCCGGTGTCTTCGCCGTCGGCGCCATGCTGGCGGCGATCGCCGCCGTGCTGATCGTGCCGATCAGCCAGGCGCATTACCTGATGGGGCAGGATCCGCTGCTGCTCTCCTTCATCGTCGTCATCATCGGCGGTCTCGGATCGTTGCGCGGCACGGTGGTCGCCGCCGTCCTGATCGGCCTCTCCGACGGCATCGTCTCGATGTTCTTCTCGCCGACGCTCGCCAAGATCATCGCCACGCTTGTGGTCGCCTTGGTGCTGGTGTTCCGGCCGCAAGGCCTGTTCGGGGCGACGTCCAGATGAGGGATGCTTCGCCGGCAAAGACCTATGCCTTGCATATCGGCGTCATCGCGCTTCTGTTCGCGCTGAACTTCGTCCTGCCGGATTATCACCAGGGTCTCTTCGCCCGCATCATGGCGCTGGCCGTCTTCGCCATGGGCTACAACCTGCTCTTCGGCTATGTCGGCCTGCTCAGCCTCGGCCACGCCATGTTCTTCTCCGCCGGCCTCTATGGCGCGGGCCTGACCGTCTATCATCTTGGCTGGGGCGTGCCGGAAGCCTTCATCGCGGGTGTCGCCTGCGGCGTGCTGCTGGCCCTGGCCATCGGCCTGCTCGCGCTGCGCACCTCAGGCGTCGCCTTCATGATCGTCACCATGATGTTCGCGCAGGTCTTCTACCTGCTCATCCTCTATTTCGCCGCCTGGACCGGCGGCGACCAGGGCCTCGTCATCCAGCAGGCATCGCGGGTGGTCTCGATCGGCGCCGCCGCCTTCGACTTGACCGATCCGACCGTGCGCTACATGAGCGCGCTGGCGCTGTTCGCGGTCGTGCTCCTCATCACTTTGGCCATCGTCCGCTCCCGCTTCGGCCGTGTCCTGGTCGCCATCCGCGAGAACGAGGAACGGACCAAGATGCTGGGCTACGACACGGTTGCCAACAAGCTTGCCGCCGTCGTCGCCTCCGGCGCCATCTGCGCCGCGTCCGGTGCCGCCTATGCCTTGCTGTTCGGCTATGTCGGCTCGAGCTTCGCGTCCGTGCAATATTCCATCCTGCCGCTGCTCTGGGTGCTGCTCGGCGGGGCTGCGACCACGCTCGGTCCGCTGGTCGGCACCCTGTTCATGTATTATGTCACCGACATCACCAGCGGCTTCACCTCCGCCTATCTGTTGATCGTCGGCGTGGCGCTCATCCTGCTCGTCCTGTTTGCGCCGAAAGGCATTATGGGCAGCATCCGCGAGCGCTGGCTGGGATGGCTGCCATGACGCCGCTGCTCACCACCAAGGGCCTGTCGCGAAATTTCGGCGGCCTGCGCGCCGTCGACGGCGTCGACTTCGCGCTCATGCCTGGCGAGATACGCGCCATCATCGGCCCCAACGGGGCCGGCAAGACCACCTTCGTCAGCCTGCTCTCGGGCCGTATCCGGCCGTCCTCCGGCACGATCGTCTTCGACGGCGCCGACATCACCGCCATGCCGGCTTATAAACGGGTTCGCCTTGGCGTCGCCTATACGTTCCAGATCACCAGCGTCTTCGCCAACCTTACCGCCTTCGACAATGTCGCGCTGCCGGTGCAGCGCACGCTGACCGACGGCCGCTCCAAGGGGCAGGTGAGGAGCGGCGTCATGGCGGCGCTGGAGCGCGCCGGCCTTGCCGGCCGCGCCGGCACTTTGGCCGCACACCTTTCCTATGGCCATCAGCGCCTGCTCGAAGTGGCGATGGGCCTGGCGCTGAAGCCGCGTTTGCTCATCCTCGACGAGCCGACGCAAGGCCTGGCTGACGGCGAGATCGACAATTTCATCACGCTGGTGCGCGAGATCGCCAAGGACGCCACCGTGCTTTTGATCGAGCACAACATGCCGGTGGTCATGCAGCTTGCGAACCGCATCACCGTCTTCAATTCGGGAAAGATCCTCGCCGAAGGCACGCCGGGTGAGATCCGCGCCAATGCGGAGGTACAGGACGCCTATCTCGGAGCGATCCATGGCTGACTCCGTTGGAACCGATGGCGGATTGCTCACCATATCCGGCCTTGATTGCTTCTATGGCGAGGTCCAGGTGCTCTACGGCCTCGATCTCGTCTTGAACAAGGGCGAGGTGCTTTGCCTGTTCGGCCGCAACGGCGCCGGCAAGACGACGACGCTGAAGGCGATCATGGGGCTGGTGCCGGCATCGGCCGGCTCGATCAAGCTGGACGGCAAGGAACTGACCGGGCTTGCCGCGCATGACGTGCCGAAGGCCGGCGTCGCCTATGTGCCGCAGGGCCGGCGTCTGTTCGCCGAGATGAGCGTGGCGGAAAATATCGAGATCGGCCTGATGGCGCGCGGCAAGGGCAGGCAGGTGCGGGAAAACGTGCTGGATCTCTTCCCGCTGCTGCGCGAGCGGCTGAAGCAGCGCTCCGGCACTTTGTCCGGCGGCGAGCAGCAGATGCTGGCGATGGCCCGCGCGCTCTGCCTCGAACCGCAAGTGCTGTTGCTCGACGAGCCGACCGAGGGGCTGATGCCGTCGATGATCGCGAAGATCCGCGAGACGGTGGCGAAGCTGCGCGAGCTAGGCGTCTCCACCATCCTTGTCGAGCAGCGTGTCGATGCGGTGCTATCGGTGGCGGATCGGGTTTGCTTCATCGAGAACGGCCGCAACCGCGAAACGGTCGATGTCGAGGCGTTGCGGGCCGATCCGTCGGCGGTGCGCAGATATGTTGGGGTGGGATAAGGATTACCCTCCCCCTTTGTGGGGAGGGTCGCTGCGAAGCAGCGGGGAGGGGGCAGCGCCGACCCCCACCCGGACCTTCGGTCCGACCTCCCGCAAGGGGGAGGTAAGGCGCCGCGCCGCCTCACCTGAAAAACAAATACCCGGCAATCAAAAACGTCGGGATCAGCACCGCACCCGACCAGGCCATGTAGCCGAAGAAGCCCGGCATCTTGAAGCCGCGGTGCCTTGCGATGGCGAAGACCATGAAGTTCGGCGCATTGCCGATATAGGTGTTGGCGCCCATGAACACCGCGCCGGCAGAGATCGCGGCAAGCGTCGAGGCGGCCTCCGTCATCAAGTGGTGCGCATCGCCGCCGGCAAGCTCGAAGAACACCAGATAAGTCGGCGCGTTGTCGAGGAAGGATGACAGCGCCCCGGTCAGCCAGAAATAGGCAAGGTCGTTGGGCCGGCCGTCAGCGGATGTGACAAGCGCCACCAGCGGCGCCAGCGCGCCGTCATGGCCTGCTCGCAGGATGGCGATGACCGGCACGATGCAGATGAAGATGCCGGCAAACAATTTCGCCACCTCGGCGATCGGCCCCCAGGTGAAGCCGTTCGCTTGCCTGTGGCTCTTGTACGAGACTTTTAGGGACAGGAAGGCCAGCGCCAGGATGATGGCGTCGCGCACCAGGTTCTGCAGCTCGAGGCCGACGCCGAAAACGGAAAAGTTCACCCCTGGCTTCCAGCTCGCCGAAAGCAGGATCGCGCCGATCACGCCGGCAAGCAGCGGCAAATTGGCCAGGCCGCGCAGGCGCACTTTCGTGTCCGGCGTCGGGTCCTTGATCTTCGGCATGCCGCCCTCGCGCCGATGCAGCACGATATCGAGCGCCAGGAAGACGATGAGCACCAGCCCGCCGGTGAACAGCGTCTCGCGCCACAAATTCGCGGTCGTCCAGAAGAAGTCGACCCCGCGCAGGAAGCCGACGAACAAGGGCGGGTCGCCGAGCGGGGTCAGCGAGCCGCCGATGTTGGAGACCAGGAAGATGAAGAAGATCACGACATGGGCGTTGAACGGCCGGTTGTCGTTGGCGCGCAGCATCGGCCGGATCAGGATCATCGAGGCGCCGGTCGTGCCGATGACCGAGGCGAGCAATGCGCCGATGAGCAGCAGGCCGGCATTGACGAGGGGCGTGCCGTGAATGTTGCCGGCAAGCAGGATGCCGCCCGAGATCGTGTAGAGCGCGAACAACAGGATGATGAAGGACAGATATTCGGTGAGCAGCGTATGCAGCACCGCTTCGCCCGCGGTCGGGATGCCGAAGGCGACCGCCAGAGGAACCACGACCAGCGCCGCCCAGGCCGCGGCGATCTTGCCGTAATGATGCTCCCAGACATGCGGGAAAAGCAGCGGGCCCGTCGCGATAGACAAGAGCAGGCCGGCAAAGGGCAGGCCCCACCAGAGCGGCATCGCCGCGCCGGGCAGTTCGTGGGTTTCGGCGGCGAAAGCTTGTGCCGGAAACAGCACCGCGATGGCTAGCAAAGCGAATGAGACAAACCCCTTCGTCGGGCCGCCGCACGCCTTCCCCTTCTCCCCTTGTGGGAGAAGGTGGATCGGCGCGTAGCGCCGAGACGGATGAGGGGTGCTCCAGCGGAGTGAGACGCTGGCTTTCCCTGGAACACACCTCATCCGTCGCCTTCGGCGACACCTTCCCCCACAAGGGGGGAAGGGGGAACCCGCATTCCGGCGCTGCAAACTAGCCATCTCCTCTCCCCTAGGGGAGAGGTCGGAGTGCCCCGGATTGCCCTTCGCAATTCGGTCGGCAATCCGGGTGAAGGGGACCTTCCCCACAGTCCGGTCAATCCGCCGAATGATCTTCGAGCGTCACGCCGGCTTCGCGCATGCGCTTCAGCATAGCCTCGACCGAGCCGTTGAGGTCGATGCCGCGGCAGGCATCGAGCCGCACGGTCGTCTTGAATCCCTGCTTGACCGCATCGAGCGCCGAGAAGGCGACGCAGAAATCGGTGGCCAGCCCGACCAGCGTGATTGTGTCGATGCCGCGTTCCTTGAGATAGCCGCCAAGGCCGGTCGGCGTTGTGTGGTCGTTCTCGAAGAAGGCCGAATAGGAATCGATCGCGGTACGAAATCCTTTGCGGATCACCAGCTCCGCCTTGCTCCAGGCGAGCCCGGAATGGAAATCGGAGCCGAGACTCCCCTGGATGCAATGATCCGGCCACAGCGTCTGCGGCCCGTAAGGCATCTCAATGGTTTCGAAGGCCTGCTTGCCGGGATGGCTGGAGG
>NZ_RZTO01000395.1:0-5584 GCF_003997225.1 Mesorhizobium sp. M2C.T.Ca.TU.002.02.1.1 | reverse complement strand
GGTGTAGTCCGGGTTCGACGCATCGGCCACATTGCGCGATACGACGCTGGTTTGCTTGGACGTGGCCAGGAGCGCCGACTGGGCAATGCTTAGTGCGGAGGAAAGCGACATGCTGATCTTTCACGGGCGGCGCCCGTCGTTTATCTCTTCAGGTTGACGAGGACGTCCATCAGGTCCGAACCGGTCTGGAAGACCTTGGAATTGGCGGTGTAGCTGCGCTGCGCCGCAATCATGTTGGTCAGCTCCTCGGCGATATCGACGTTGGAATTTTCGAGCGCTCCGGAGACGATGGAGCCGAGCTTGCCTTCATTGGCAAAGCCGATGCGCACCGCGCCGGAGTCGGGGCTCTGCACATAGACGTTGCCGGGCATTGCGGTGAGGTTGTCGGGGCTCTGAACGTCGGCCAGGGGGATTTTGTACAGCGCCTTGGTCGACCCGTCCGCGAACTGCGCGTAGATGACGCCGTCCTGGCCGATCTGGACCTTCTGGATGGAACTCGGCGCGTTGCCGTTGACCTTGGCGTCGGCGACGGTGAAGCCGGTGCCGAGCTGGGTCACCTTGGAGAGATCGAGGTTCAGCGTCGAGCCGCCCGGCACGGTGAAGGAGATGCTGTCGGTTGCGCCGGTGAGCTTGCCCGTGGTGGTGTCGAAGGTGAGGTTCGTCGATGCCAGTGCGCCGCCGGTATAGGGGAAGGAGGTGCCGGGCGTTGCCTTCGACTGGTCGAAGACCGAGACTTCCCAGGTGCCGGCGCCGGTGTTGGTGAAATAGACGTCGAGCAGCTTCTTGTTGCCGAGATCGTCATAGGCGACCAGCGAGGTTTTCGACGTGTACTGGGCCGAAGCGCTGTTGGTCGAGGGCAGGCTGCCGGCCGCGACGGGAGTGGCGCCTGCCGGCAGGTTGCCGCTGAAGACGCCTTCCGTGCTCGGCGTCGCCGTCATTTCCTGGTCGGAGATCTGTACCGGCACGAGGCCTTCGAAGCCGTTGGCGGTCGCTGCCGGCTCGCCATTGGCGTAGCTGTAGGCCATGAGCTGGTAGCCCGCGGCATTGACCAGCCGGCCCTGCGCGTCCGGTACGAAGGAGCCGGCGCGGGTGAGGTAGGGTGTGCCGCTGGCGTCCTGGACGACGAAGAAGCCGTCGCCGTTGACGGCAAGGTCGGACACCGAGGTGGTGTAGGTCATGACGCCCTGCGTGCTGACGGCCGAGCGGATCGTCGTCGTCACGCCTCCGGAATTATAGGCGCCGCCGGTGCCGGGCATGATCAGGGACGAGAACTCGGCCGAAGAGCGCTTGTAACCGGTAGTGTCGGAGTTGGCGATGTTGTCAGCCACCGCGGACAAGCGGTTGGCCTGCGCGTTCATACCGGAAACGCCGGTCCGCATCATTCCGTAGAGGCTCATCGATGGATCTCCGCAGTGCCTGGGTAGGAGGCCATGAAACTATGCCTCGTGTCTTGCGCGAGGCTGGCGCGGGACGGGCCTTGGACGGCCATCAGAACACCAGCCGGTAGCCGAGGAACCTCTTGGAATCGATCGGATCGTGGCCGAGCTTCTCACGCAGCTTCTTGCGCAGCTTCGAGATGTGGCTCTCCACCACGTTCTCCTCGACCTCTTCGTCGAAGATGCCGTAGATGGCGTTGAAGACCTGCGTCTTGGTCACGCGCCGGCCGCGGTTGCTGGCCAGGTATTCCAGGATGCGCCGCTCGCGCCGCGGCAGCGGCAGCGGCTCGCCGTCGATCTCCGGATCGCGGCCGTCCATGAAGATGCGCATCGAGCCGACTTCGGTGTAGGCGGCCTCTTCGGAGCCGCGGCGGCGGATGGCGGTGATGCGGGCGAGGATCTCGCGGATATGGACCGGCTTGCGGACGACATCGTCGACGCCGCTTTCGAACAGCCGCAACGTATGTTCGAGCGAGTGCTGTTCGCTGAGCGCGATCACCGGCGCGCCGGTGCGGTCGCGGATCTGGCGCGGCGATATCGCGCCGTCGCGGCAGTCGCCGATGAGAAAGGCCCTGACGGATCTGAGATCGGTGTCGGCGGCGGAACTCACCCACTCGCCGAATTCGCCTGGCGCGAAGCCGGCCGTGGCCACGCCTTCGCGATCGAAAAGTGAAGAGTAGCCCTCTGTCACGAGCTCTCGCTCGTCAACGATCACGATCATCGGCCCGCCCTCCGAATCAAATTCACTTGCCCCGTGCGGAAAGGGGTACCCGGCTCGGCGAATCCTGGAAAACCATCATTTCTTGTAGCTATTTTCTTGGGAGTTTTTTGGAGGCCGTAATAAAGCCGGTTGTGCAAGTGTATTCGCGCCGAACTGTCGGCTGACGATATTGGCGCCGGTGAGCATGCCGGCGACGGTCGATCGGTGTTCGAAGAATGGCAACTATTGATTGCAGAACGCGCTGGCGTTCGATGTCCATTTGCCGAAGCCGGTGGCGACCATGTTGGCGATGACACGGCAGACATAGACCTTCTGCGCCGGGTCGTTGTCGGGGCCGGCATGATAGCGGGCGACGGCCATCGACCAGGTCATGTGCCTTGCGTGCAGGCTGGCCAGGAAGCGCGCCGCGTAGTCGACATTCTGGTGCGGGTCGAGCATGTCCTCGACGCTGCGGAACTGGGCGCCATGATAGCGATGGTTGATCTGCATGCAGCCGAGATCGATCAGCGTCTTGCCCTCGCGGCGCGCGTTCTCGAATGTGGCGAGCGCTTCGCCGCGGCTGTGGGGAAAGACGGCTTTTCCCTCTATATTCAAAGCATTAGGCTGCAGGCTGCCCTTCTTCCCGGTCTCCGTCAGGCCGACCGCGTAAAGGATGCCGGCGGGCACGCCGTAGCGGTCGGCGGCGCGCAGGATCTCCGGCTCGCAGGGATTGGCGGCGGCGCTGGCCGCGCCGACGGCGAAACTAGATATACATATCGTCGTCAGCGCGCTCGCGAAGAGGCGAAGCGGCACGACTGAATTCTTGTGCGCCATTGCCATCGTTCCTTCCCGGTTGCCGGTCGCCGCCCGCGCTGTTGCCGCCCGAGTTCCCGGGCTGGAACGAAGGCTGGTCGCGGCCTGTCGACATCGGCATGGCGCTGCTTGCGTCGGCGCGGCTGGCCGCATGCGCTGCTATCGAAGGTTGCAGGATCGTAACCTTGTCGACATCGAAGCCGAGGCTGCGCATGGACTTGACGATAGCGTCGCTGTCGGCGGTGAGACGGCGATATGCCTCGTGTGTCTGCGGCTTCATCTCAATCGAAAGTTGCTCGCCTGACAGCCGCAGGCTGGCGGTGACCGATCCGAGCTCCGAAGGATGGAGCTCGATCTTGAGCACATGTGTCGGAACGGCAACAGAATTGGTCGTCTGCGAGCCTGCCGAGGCGGTTGCGAAGGCCTGCTGAACGCCCTTGTCGGAGGCAAGCGTTTCAACCAGCGCCGATGCCGTCTGGCCGATCGGGTTTTGCGCTGGCGCCGGGAAGCTCTGCTGGCTGACGACTTCCATGCGTGCGGCGGAAGAAGACGGCTTGCCCGGTGTCTGCTGCGGGGCCGACTGCGATTGTTGCGCGATCTTGGAGGCCGAGGCCGGCCGCCAGCCTTGCGGTGGCACCGGTCCGTCCGCCTGCGGTTCGTTGCCTTGCGCCGGCATGATCTTGGCATCGCTGCGGCCCGGCATGTCGAGAGCCCCGTCCGCCTTGAGCGGCTTCTGCCCGAAGTCAGGCCCGTGGTCTCCAGCCGCCGTCGAACGGGTGGATCGCGACTGCGGCTCGCCGGAACCGTCGACCGCCGCGCGCTTGCCCGGGCGCAGCGGTAATTGCAGCGATCCGTGTCCGCCGGCGCCATCTTCACCGTCGGCGCAACCTTTGTCGCCCGCGCCCGACGACTGCGCGAAATGCTTCATGTCGCTCAGCGCCATCAGCAATGGCAGGCGATCCTGCAGCGGCGCGGAATCGCTGGTTTGCGCTGTGCTATCATTGTCCGCCCCCGGCTTTGTGTCCCCGGCCTGGGCACCGTTCTTCGTGGCCTTTCCCGTGGTCGCTTTCGACGGGGCGGTTTTCCCCCCGGGGCCCTGGTCCGGCTCCTCCTTGCCAGTGGCAGATGAGCGCCTTGCGAGATGTGCGTCCGGCGTTACCGGTCCGGCGGCATGTCTGCTCTGCGGCCGATCTGATTTTTCCGCCCCGTTCACCATCTCGCCGAAATTCTGATCCTTGTCCTTGCTACCGGCTGCGTGCTGCCGAGGCTGACTCGAAGCAAAGCCCGGCAGGGTCTGGTTGACGCTGGTCATTTGGGAGCTGCTCCGAGGAGTTGGTCGATCTGGTCGAGCTGACGGCGCGTGCTGGTCACCGCCGCATCGATCGGGTCTTGCGCATCGGTCGTCGCCACCGGCGCGGATGCCTGCACAACCGGCGCGGCGCCAGTCGGTGCGGGAGCTGCCGCCGGCGTCTCAGCCGGCTGCGGGGCAGGGGGCGGCGAAGCCGCGGACGCGTCTTTCGCCGGATCGCTCGCCGCGACCGCCGGATCGCTTGACGCGACTGGTGGCTGGTCGGGCATCGCCCCTTCCACAGGAGGCAAGTCCGCATTGGCCGGATCGGCCGACGCCTCAGCCGCGGATTTCGCGTCCTCGCCTTTTGCGGCGGTTGCCGGTGCGGCGTCGGCTTTCACGGCCGCTTTCACCGGCGCCACAACTTCGCCCGCGACAGCCTGTGCGGCGTCGAGCAGGTCGCGGTCGCTTTGCGAAAGCTTGCCCCTATCGATCTTGCCGAGCTTGGCACGGACTTCATCGACACTGGCCGATGTCATGGTGGAAAGGCCCGAATAGAGCTGGGTGCGCGGGTCATCCTGGTTGCCGTTGCCGTTGCGGCCCAGCTCAGCCTTGGCCGAGGCGAAAGCCGACAGCTCCGTCATGCCGTCGATCGCGGCGTGGCGCGCGATACGCAGATAGATCACCTTCTCGCGCTCGGGATCCATCATCGAGGTGATGTCGGCGATCTTGTCCTGGCTGATCGCCATGTGCAGCGTGATGATGCCGGAAACGAAGGCATCGGCGAACTGGCTGGCGTAGGGCGAATAGAGGTAGGACGCGACATACTGGGTCGAGGCCAGCGCGAAGCGGGCGGCGTCGCCCTGCGCGGCCGCGATACCGACGGAGCGGCGAAGCGCAGCCTCCTCGACGAGCGTGCCGGGGCTGAGCAGGCGCGCCTCGTCGAGCAGCCTGAGCGCTGTTGCCGGGTCATCGGTCGCAAGCAGCGAGCCCTTGACCAGCGCCAGGAAGGCGCCGATGTCGGTGGGCACGCTCATCGGATCGATCGGCTTCAGCATGTCGATCGCCTCGGCCGGCCGCCCGTTCAGATAGGCGACGACGCCCTTGGCGATGGCGAGGCTTTGCGGGTCGGTTACCGCGCGCGAAGCCGCGGCCGCGACCGTCACCGGATTGCCGCCGCTCATGCCGTAGACCAGCAGGGCACGGAAGTTCTTCGGCTCCTTGAAATCCTCGGCGTTGGCGTCGCGCATCCGGGCGTCGATCATTTCGAGGAGCTTTGCCTGCATCGGCAGCGCGGCATGATCGCCGCCGGCAATGCGATCCTGGATCAGCTGCAGCGAACGCACC